>NZ_JACJDU010000025.1:0-12451 GCF_014163715.1 Shewanella sp. SR44-4
GATGAGATCGGTACTGATGGCACTGTGACCGCGACCGTGACTCTCGCGACTGGCACCCAAGTTGGCGACACCTTGATTGTCACTGACGGCAATGGCAACACCCTATTTAACGGCCCTGTCACTCAAGACATGCTCGACAACGGCTTTGACGTTGAAGTGCCTGTGACTGCAGGCGCGACCGATGTTGATGTCACCGCGCAAGTGATTGATATCGCCGGTAACCCCTCTGCTGTGGCAACCGATGTGCAAGGCGTCGATAGAACGGCACCCTCTGCACTGTCAATTATTATTGTAGACGATGGAGTCCCTGGAGACGGTTGGTTAAATTATAATGAAATAGCTGCCAATGGTAATGGGATACAAATTAAAGCTGAAGTAGATAATGCAGACCTTGTTGCAGGTGGTTTTGTTTCAATATCCATAACAGTCAATGGTTATGATGTTTCATTTGATCTGAAACTCGAAAATGGTCAATTAGTTAATTTAGATGGTTCAACAACTGGTATAGCTTTCAATTACGACAATGGTGAGATCACATGGACAGCAGATGTTCCAAGTCCAGGTGAACAAATTACCGTTGAAATAACTCAAACTGATGCCGCAGGTAACGAATCAACAGCTGTTAATGATACTGCATCGATAAACAATGTTGATGCTAATGATGACCTTCCTGGTACATCATTTAGTGTGACTTCAGGTGCAACTAACGCTTGGACAATTCCTCAATCAAACGGCCAGAGCTTAATGAAAATATCAGCTCGTACAGCTGATGGCTCAATGGGTGTAGTTAACATAGAATCTGGTACTAACAAACTCGGTGTCGCAGGCTCACCACGAACTTCAGACCAAATTGCCGGACAAATCGAATATGATTCAGCTACCGCGACATCTGAATCAATTGTGATTGACTTTAATGGATTAGTTAATAAGGCGACATTCAGTGTTTCAAACATGTTCTCTAATGAAAATAATGGTGAACAAGGTGTTTGGAAGGCTTATTACAATGGTCAATTAGTTGCAAGTGAAACGTTTAAGACGACTTCAGGTGACGCAGGTACTTTCAGTATTGATACCGGTAATATTGTCTTCGACCAACTGGTATTTGAAGCAACTAAAACCATTAGTGAAGCAAATGGTGGCGCAGCATTAACTGACTCATCTGATTATTTCCTGACAAATGTTGCCGCATCTGGTCCTGCTATTATGGGAACCTACTTAGTGTCAGAAGATGGCGTATTAACCATTTCGAACACGAGTCAAGGTCTACTTAATAATGACTCTGATGCCCAGGGAAACACATTTGCTCTAACTGGAGTAAATGGTTCAATAGTTACAGATGGTCAGGTAGTTATATTACCAAGCGGCGCACTGCTAACTATTCACAGTGATGGTACTTATTCTTATGACACAAACGATTCATTTGAAGCACTGACTGCTGGGCAACTTGCAACGGATACCTTTACTTATACAGTAACAGATCAATATGGCGCGACCGACACAGCGACAGTGACGATTAACATTGTTGGAGAGTCTGATTCAGGCACTGTTTATGAGAAGTACACTGGTAATCCTGGCAATGATGTGATTAAAGGAACCGTAAATAACGATATTATTGTCAGTGATCAACAAGGTTTACAGATTGTTGCTGGAGAAAATTACAATATAGCCTTTATTTTTGATACTTCAGGCAGTATGTCCGGTGTTATTGCTGAAGCTAAAACGCAATTGGAAGCGGTATTTGAGTCTCTAGCAAATAGCGCAACAAGCTCTCATAGCGGTATTGTAAATGTGTTACTGACTAACTTTGCATCAGGCTCAAATTACTCTGTTTCAGTAAATATGGACGACTCAAATGCGGTCCAAACACTGCTTACTGAATTAGCAAAAATGAGCGCGAGTGGTTCTACTAACTATGAAGCTGGTTTTGAGTCTGCAATAAATTGGTTTACTAGCAGCACAGTGTTAAATAATGTTGGAAATAATATTTCTTACTTCATTACTGATGGTTCACCAAATGCGCAAACAATTGATACTAATACTTCAACAGTATTAATGAGTTATGATGTTACGACCAGTAGCTATCAAACCTTAAGTAGTTTGTTGACCTCTAATAACTATTCTAAAGGCCAAGTCATCAGCATAGATGGTCAAGTCGTTGTCAATGCTAGCGGTGCTGTGTATTCACCATACACAGGCGCTAAAATTGGCCAATTAAGCTTTAACACTGATAATAGTGTTAAAAGCTTTACAGACAATGGAACAAATACAACCGCACAGGCGCTACATGCATTTAACTTACTCGCTGCAGTTTCGGAAGTTGAAGCAATCAGCTTAGCAAGCGCTAACGGTAGCACTACGGTTAATGAAGCCAACTTGAAGCTATACGATACAGACGGCAATGTTCGTGCGTCGATTGATGTATCTGATTTATCAAGCATCATCACAGGATCTGAGACATTACAATCTCAAGGTGATGATAATACAATTGGTAATCAAGGTGACGACATTATCTTTGGTGACTTAGTTCGATTTAGCGGTTCATCAGAGCAAGGGTATGTCGCTTTACAAACCTATGTTGCAGATAAAACGGGCCAAAATGTTGGTGATGTTGATGTAAGAGCAGTGCATGATTACATTCGTGACCATGTAAATGAGTTTAATATCAACAACCAAAATGATGGTAACGACATTCTTGATGGCGGTATTGGTGACGATATTCTGTTTGGCCAAGGTGGCAACGATGTTATCTATGGTGGTGAAGGTAATGACGTTCTTATTGGCGGCCTAGGTAATGACACTCTGATTGGTGGCTTGGGTAACGATACCTTTGTATGGTCTAAGGGCGATACTGGTACCGATACGATTAAAGACTTCGAAGTCAATAATGACTCCCTTCATATCAGTGATTTATTGCAGAATGAACAGAACGGCGATTTAGATAACTACTTAGATTTCTCGTTCAGTAATGGCAGCACGACAATTTCTATCGATGCCGACCATAATGGTAGTATTGACCAAGTTATTGTTCTGGATGGTGTAGACCTGTCGCAAGAATACGGTAGCACCACAGACGGAGTGATCATTAATGGTTTACTTAATGATGGTGCACTCATTGTAGATACTGCAACCGTCAACCCTGCTCCATCGCCAGGAACCAGTCATGCTGATCTATTTGATCAACATAATGGAAATATTATTCCTTAATAACAACAAATTGACTGCGTCACATAGTATTATGTGGCGCATATTTGATTATTCTAACAATACACATTAAGGACAATGATTAGGTGCCTATAACTGCGTCTAACAAAAGTGAGCAGTGGACGATCTCTGCTTCCCAGCGGGTAACGGTCGATCCGTTACTCGATTGTTTGGTTTTATTAACTGAACATTTTGGAAGCCCTTGCTCAATAGATTCCCTTGCGGCAGGTCTTCCTTTGTCTGGTGCAGTCATTACGCCCGATTTAATTCCTCAAGCCGCGGCAAGGGCTGGGCTATCAGCTAAATTATCACGTAAAGATTTGAATCAAATCTCTGAAATATTATTACCTTGTATCTTATTATTGAAAGATAAAAAGGCCTGTATTCTAAGAGAGATCGATCTAGAGCAAGACAAAGCCGTTATACAATTACCTGAAACGGGCGGCGAAGATACTCTGACGATTGAAGGTTTAGAAACCTTATATGTAGGTTACTTATTTTTAGTTAAACAAGATTACCGTGGTGACAAAAGTTTTGATGTTCACCTGCATGACAGCAAAACACATTGGCTACTGCAAAGTATTAAAGACTCTGCTCCTATTTACCGAGATGCTCTAATAGCCTCAGTATTGGTCAACCTTTTTGCCTTGGTTTCACCACTATTTATTATGAATGTCTATGACAAAGTGGTACCCAATCTCGCATTTGAATCACTATGGGTTTTAGCCATTGGGGCAAGTATTGCTTATATATTCGACTTTATAATGCGCCAATTACGCAGCTATTTAATTGATATAGCGGGTAAAAAAGTCGACATTATTGTTTCTTCAAAACTATTTGCAAAAGCCATTGGTATTCCACTATCTAAGCGTTCACCAAGCGTAGGAGGAATGGCAAGACAATTAGGTGAGTTTGACAGTATTCGGGAGTTTTTGACCTCTGCAACGATTACTGCGTTGGTTGATCTACCGTTTGCATTACTGTTCGTGATCATCATTTATATTGTTGCTGGCGATTTAGCTATTATTCCGGTTATTGGCAGCTTGATCATTATCGCAGTCACCTTTTATCTACAACCTAAACTGAAGCAAGCAATTGAAGAAAGTAACCGCTTTGCCAGTTTAAAGCATGGCCATTTAATTGAAAGTTTAACCGCGTTAGAGTCAATTAAAGCCAATGGTGCCGAAGGGTTAGTACAAAAAAGCTGGCAACAAATGATTGGCCATACAGCCAATTGGCAGCTCAAAACCAAAAAACTGTCTAATTATGTCAGCCATATAGCTAATTTTATGGTGCAATTAACCGTGGTATTAGTGGTGATATTAGGTGTGTATCGACTAGCAGAAAACGAAATTTCCATGGGTGGGATCATTGCCGCGGTCATGCTATCTAGCCGAGCTATATCTCCGATGGCTCAATTAGCAGGGTTAATTACCCGAGGTAATCATACCATCAGTTCACTGCGCCAATTAGACGCAATAATGGAACAAGAAGATGAGTTTGAAGACAAAGGAAACCTAGCCAGTAAAGAACGATTTATGGGAAAAATTGAAGCGGATAATATCAGTTTTAGCTTCCCTGGCTCCGAAAAACCAAGCCTACACCCTTTATCAATACACATTAATCCTGGTGAGCGCATCGCCATTATCGGTCGTAACGGCTCAGGTAAAAGCACCCTAGCCAAACTACTACTCGGATTGTACAAACCAACTCAAGGCAGCCTGCGCTATGATGGATTAGATGCAGGACAGATTCACCCTAGCGACCTAAGACGTAACTTTGGCTATTTACCTCAAGACGTCACCTTGTTTCATGGGACTATTCGCGACAATATTTTATTCGGTTCTAGGCAAGTGACTGAACATCAATTAATAAGAGCTATCCAGCTTTCTGGTGTAAGTATGTTTACTAACTTAGAGTCTGAAGGATTAGATCAACAAGTTGGTGAAGGAGGCTTGTCACTCAGTCGTGGCCAACGACAAACCGTCGCTTTAGCCAGAGCAACATTGAATGATCCCTCGATATTATTAATGGATGAACCAACAGCAAGCCTGGATGCTAGAGCAGAAAAACAGTTTATTCGCTCAATGCAATTGGTTAGTCGCGACAGAACATTATTACTAATTACCCATAAAATGCATTTATTAAATCTAGTCGATCGCATTATTGTGTTAGAACGTGGACATGTAGTGGCTGATGGTCCTAAAGATGAAGTCCTTGCGAAACTTAATGCAGGGACAATTGCTGGAGCCCAAAACTCATGAGTAAGCATCTTACCGTAGCCGACTTAGAAATGGTTGATGACGTTTATGGTGCCATGATGACTGACGCCCCGTCAGGACATCGTCTTATCATATGGTCACTGTCCGCAATGATGGTGTGTTTTTTTATTTGGGCTTACTTCTCAGAATTAGATCAGGTGACATCAGGAACGGGTAAAGTTATTCCGTCGTCACAGATTCAAATTATCCAAAGTCTAGATGGCGGAATTTTGCAGGAAATCTATGTCCAAGAAGGGAGTATGGTCACTAAAGGACAACCTTTAGCCCGGATTGATGACACCCGATTCCGCTCCGATTTTGACCAACAAGAACAAGAAGTGTTCGGATTACAAACTAATATTATTCGCATGCGCACCGAATTAGACAGTATTATTATTTCAGATATGTCTTCAGACTGGCGCCAACAGGTCAAAATAACCAAGCAAAATTTGGTATTTCCGCAGACCATTATTGACGAAGAGCCAGAACTGGTTAGGCGTCAACAAGAAGAATATTCAATTCGGTTGGATAATTTAAGCAACCAATTAGAAATTCTTGTACGTCAGATCCAACAACGTCAGCAAGAAATAGAAGAGTTGGCCTCTAGAATTAGTACCCTTACGACGAGTTATCAATTAGTATCTCGCGAGCTTGAATTGACTCGACCACTTGCTCGAAAAGGCATTGTTCCGGAAGTTGAACTGCTCAAACTTGAGCGCACAGTGAATGATATTCAAGGTGAATTACAATCGGTTAGGCTTTTACGTCCAAAAGTGAAAGCGTCTATGGATGAAGCCATTTTAAAGCGCCGAGAAGCTGTATTTGTTTATGCCACTGATTTACGTGCACAGCTCAATGAAATGCAAACCAAATTATCACGTATGAATCAGGCACAAAAAGGCGCATTTGATAAGGTCAGTAAAGCCGTCATTGCCTCGCCTGTTATAGGCACCATTAAAAAAATTAACTTTAATACGTTAGGTGGCGTTGTACAGCCAGGTGAAGAGATTATGGAAATTGTTCCATCAGAAGATAAACTGCTGATAGAAACCAAAATCACTCCTAAAGATATTGCTTTTTTACATCCGGGATTACCCGCTATCGTAAAAGTCACCGCATATGACTTTACCCGTTATGGCGGGCTAAAAGGAACCGTTGAACACATTAGCGCCGATACGTCACAGGATGAAGAAGGTAATAGTTTCTATATTGTAAAAGTGCGAACACAAGAGTCCAGTTTAATGAAAGACGATGGCACAGAGATGCCAATAATTCCAGGGATGCTCACTTCAGTAGATGTCATCACGGGAAAAAAATCCATACTTGAGTACATTTTAAATCCAATTTTAAGAGCGAAAGATACCGCCCTTAGAGAGCGCTAAGAAGAACCGGGAGGGTTTTTTATGACAACTATTATAAATCAACAAATAAAGCTAAGTGCTGTTGCTCTTGCTTTATCAATGTTGATAGCGCCAACAGCCTCAAGCCAGACTCTTGAGCAAGCTGTTGCACATACGCTAGACACAAACCCAGATTTACGCATTGCTTTTAATCGCTTTAAAGCGCGTGAAGAGCAAGTTAATCAAGCCGTAGCAGGCTATATGCCAACCGTAGATCTTTCTGCGGGCTATGGCTGGGAGCAAACCGATAGCCCTTCAACTCGTCGTAAAGTAGGTCAAGGTGATGTTGATAATGACGGTATGATTGATTTAGAGCGTGGCGAAGCCGGCTTTAGTATCAAGCAAATGCTGTTTGATGGTTTTTATACTAGCAGCGAAGTCGATCGTTATTCGTTTGAAGCCAGTGCTGATCAGTGGGCATTATTTGCTGCCGCTGAAGATATGGCATTAGATGTTGCAAAGGTCTATTTGGACTACATCCGTAGCGAACAAGTATTATTACTCTCCGAGAAAAATCTCGCGAGTCATAAAGACATTTACGATCAAATAAAACAACGCACAGATTCAGGTTTAGGATCGATAGCAGATTTATCGCAAATCACTGGTCGTCTTGCCCGTGCAAACGCCAATGTAATTTCAGCTAAAAACAATTTAGAAGATGCTCGTGCAGCCTATATCAGAATTGTTGAAGCAAAACCCGATGACCTAATTCTGCCAGTGCCTGATGCTGATATGCTACCAAAAAGCTTAGATAAAGGGCTCATGGCGGCAAAATCGAAACACCCAGTATTAAAATCAGCGGAAAGCGATATTAACGCCGCTAAAAAAGAACGTAGCTCAGCCAAAGCAAGCTATTTCCCACAATTAAGCCTAGAACTTAATGGTAACTGGAATAATGATACTGACGGCGAAGATGGCTACAGCGCAATTAGTAGCCAAAATGTTAACGGCTATAACAATGATTTAGTTGCTATGGTTCGGGTTAAATATAACCTTTTCTCCGGTGGTAAAGACGTCTCAAAAGACAGAGAAACAGCCTATAAAGTCAACGAAGCAAAAGAAATCCAACAACGCGCTTATCGCCAAGTTGTTGAGGGTGTTTCGTTAGCTTGGAATGCTTATGAAATGTTAGCCCCACAAAAACAGTTCATCCGTGAACATGTTGTGGCGTCAAAACAGACTCAAGTGGCTTATGTGCAACAATTTAACTTGGGCCAACGAACTCTGCTCGATTTACTCGATACCGAAAATGAACTATTTGAAGCTCGTAAGGATTACTTGCAAACCGAGTATGACGAAATTGCTGCTCGTTACCGAGTATTGAATGCGACAGGCGATCTACTTGACTCACTTCGAGTAACACGCCCGGGAGAATGGCGTGGTGAGCGTGAATATGAGGGAGGTGTTAAATAATGAAATATTTGATAATTTTACTCGCATTGATTACAACAACAGGTTGTTCGATCAACGATATTGTCGAGTCTAATGCTTCTACACCACAAAATTTTGATCTTGCCGACAGTGATCGTGATGGTGTGATAATGGCCCGAGAACGTTGTGCTGGCACCATCATTGGTGCTGCTGTCGACAACTATGGTTGTGGTAGCATCAAAGATATCAATGAACGCCAAGACTTAAAAATACTATTTAGTAATAATTCAGTGGTTATCGAACAGCAGTATTATAACCAAATTGAACGCGTCGCTAATATCATGAAAACCTACCCTACCACTAAGGTAAAAATAGAAGGCCATACCAGTAAACGTGGAAGCTATGAACTTAATTTAGCGTTATCTCAAAAACGTGCAAAAGCGGTTATCGAAGTGTTAGAAAACACCTTTGGTATCGATCCAAGCCGTCTTAACGCTACAGGCTATAGTTTTGATAACCCAATTGATAACAGTGGCACGCCAGAAGCAGAAGAGCGTAATCGTCGTGTGATAGCTGAAGTCACAGCCGATGACACCATTCCAGAAATGAGATGGAATATTTACACTGTCGATGAGCAAAATGACTAACGGACATACAAGGCATTGATTCTTTGAGTCGTGAAGACAGCAAAGTAACTACAGCGTTGCATAAAAGGGTCTGTCATTTTTTTATTATGGCATCGGCCCTTTTAGTTTCATGTTTATATGCTGCACCAACTCAAGAATTGAATCAGCAGCAAACCGTTTCAGCATTGTCGAAACGTTATGGCGATCGCGCAGGATTACGAGCAAATGCTTGGTTCAAAATCGTCAGTGATTCACAACAACTTGCTGATATTGATAAATTAGAAAAAGTGAATCAATTTTTTAATTTATTTCGATTCATTGATGATCAAACGCTATGGGGTGAATCCAATTATTGGGCATCGCCAATGGAGTTTATCGGGGCTAACGGAGGGGATTGCGAAGACTTCTCAATCGCAAAGTATTTCACGCTTCTTCAACTGGGTATTCCTGAAGATAAACTCCGAATCACCATGGTAAAAGCAACATCGCTGAATCAATATCATATGGTGTTAGCATACTATGAAAAGCCTAGTTCGATTCCGTTAGTGCTCGACAATTTGGATAAAACCATAAAATTGGCAACGAAACGAAAAGATCTCCTGCCTGTTTACAGTTTTAACGGTAAACAATTATGGCTAAACAAAGAAAAAGGTCGAGGTGTGTTAGCTGGCTCATCATCACGCCTTGAAAAATGGACTGACCTTAAACTTAGATTAGGTGTAGACCGCTTACGCCAACCCAAACTCAACATGGAGTAGTGACAACATGACCCTGTTCAGGCAGATCTATGCGTTACTTTTCGGGCTGTTCTTGTTAACAATTGCAAGCGTAGCCTATGTACAATTTTCAGAAACCCAAGGATTCTTATCCAAACAAATGGAATCTGATCTCAACAATGCCAGTAATTCATTAGGATTAATGCTGACCCCTGTTTTAGAAGCCGGTGATGATGCCGGAGCTGAAACATTAGTCAATGTCATTTTTGAGGGCGGCTATTATCAACAAATCAAACTAACGTGGTTGGTTGATGGTAAGCAACAAGTGTGGAACAACTCTGTTAAAGTCGATAATATCCCTCAATGGTTTATCGATCTTAACCTGTTTAAAACCATTAAAAAACAAACCACGATTACCTCTGGTTGGTTACAACTTGCCACACTAGAAATTACAGCTCACCCAGGATTTGGCTATCAGGAGTTATGGCGGATTA
Source organism: Shewanella sp. SR44-4 (assembly GCF_014163715.1). Taxonomy (NCBI): domain Bacteria; kingdom Pseudomonadati; phylum Pseudomonadota; class Gammaproteobacteria; order Alteromonadales; family Shewanellaceae; genus Shewanella; species Shewanella sp. SR44-4. The sequence continues at coordinate 10,070 of NZ_JACJDU010000025.1, forward strand.
TTTCCGACATTATTATTCTATTTTCAATCTTATTTCTCATCGCCATTATATTTGCGCGAGTGGGATTAAGCTGGATTTTAAAACCCTTAAACACCCTTTCTTTACACGCTAAACAAATAGCAGCACAGCAATTTGGCCCAGATATGCCAACGCCAAAAACAAGGGAGTTAAAAGAGCTCGTCAATGCATTTAACAGTATGTCAGCCCAATTAAAACAAGTATTTAATTCTCTTGACGAAGAAGTCTCAGCATTAAGAAAGAAAAATCTTATCGATCAAGTCTCAGGGCTGCCAAATAGACAATATATGGTCAGTAGAGTTAATGGTTGGTTAAGCGAACCCAGTACCGGAGCACTTTACTTAGTCAAAATGGATTGGCTAGAAGAAGTACATAGCAAATACGGTTTCCAAGTTCGCGATGAGACCATTCGCATTCTGGCTGAGAAACTACAACACCACCAAGATCAAATTTCTTCTTCTGTTATAGCCCGCATTGCAGCATATGAATTTGCCTTCCTTGTTGAGGACTGTGAACATGACCAGCTGGCTAAGTATTTGCAAAGCCTAATACGTACTGTTAATAAAGAAATATCTAAAGCTGGCTGTAAACCAAATGAACAGTTTTATATTGGTGTTGCTGAACGTCTAGGACAAATGACAGTATCAGACATGTTGGCTCAAGCAGATAACGCACTCCAACAGTCCATTAAAGACGACAAAGTGTTCCATTGGTTTGAGAACACCCAAAAGCAGCTGTTTACCCGTGAAGAGTGGCGCAATAATTTAAGTCATGCCATAAAGAACAAAAAATTCCAATTCCGTTGGCAGTCGATTCAGCTATGTGCCAAAGATGAAATTTGTCAGCGCGAACTATATTGCCAACTGCAAATAGGCGACACCATCCTCCATGCTGGTCAGTTTGTTCCCTATATAGAATTACTCTCATTAGGCACAATGTTCGATCGTTGTTTAATAGAAACAGTCAATGAACATCGTTTACTCGAACGCAATTATGAACGCGTCGCCATCAATCTTACTTATCAAAGTATAAGCGATGCTGATTTTCATCTTTGGCTAAAACAATTCCTACGATCCAATAAATACACCGAACGGATTTGCTTTGAAATCCCAGAAGCAAGTGTATATAGCGATTTAGAATCTTGTGAAAATCTCTGTAAAGTCATTCGAGATTCAGGAGCTCAGTTTGGTATCGATCATTTTGGTCGCCAATTCGGTTCAATGGCTTACTTACAAAGTCTACGTCCAAATTATGTCAAACTAGACCAGTCATTTGCTTATATTGAAGAGAATCAACACAACAGCGAATTATGTCGTGCTTTAGTGAATGTCGCTAAAGGATTAGATATTCAAGTGATTGTCACAGGCATCCAAGAAGCAAACCAATTAACACGATTTACTGAACTCAGAGTCGATGCTTATCAAGGCTTTATTGTACCGCCGGTCAATGTGAAGCTCTAAGTGATATCAAAGAGTTGATCTACTAATACTAACCACTCCTCTGAGTGGTTTTTTTATCTCTGTAGAGCTACTTACAGGCGATAAACTCACTAGGGTATTAGTGGGTTAACCCAACAGCTATAACACAATGCTAGCGCTATACAGCTGTTCTGGTGAACTCGTTCATATTTAAGAACGATACCAGTCTACTGCAATTAATTTACGACCAAGCTTGCTCGATAAGATTTAGCCATACCATGGCACGACTCTGACAACCTGAATATCAGCGTAAAGCCTATTTAACCTGATGTGATGGTCTCCTCCCACTTCAATCATGGCAGATCGATGCCGTACACATCAGGTTATTTATACCTATAGTCGCAGCAGTAATAAACGGTATCAATCCTCCAGCTATAACAGAAGGGCTATAACGTATGGTTAGCAAAAAACATACAAACGTCATTAAACATAGCATGTAGTTCCTATTAACGCCGTTAATGCAAATAGATAGTGTGAATCAATAATGTGGATAGAGGATGCAGATAGATAATGCGATTGGCATTATTCACTTAATAAGGCAATAGTACGAATGTAATGACCAATCAAGAAAAACAAAAAGGCCACTCATTTGAGTAGCCTTTTAGTTAAATTGGTCGGTGATAGAGGATTCGAACCTCTGACCCTCTCGTCCCAAACGAGATGCGCTACCGGGCTGCGCTAATCACCGAGATTTTTACTTGAAAACAAGTCTGATATTTATTTAACTTTGAGGCTAAATTCGCTATGAGAAAGCGGCAATGTGGTCGGTGATAGAGGATTCGAACCTCTGACCCTCTCGTCCCAAACGAGATGCGCTACCGGGCTGCGCTAATCACCGAGATTTTTACTTGAAAACAAGTCTGATATTTATTTAACTTTGAGGCTA
>NZ_JACJDU010000025.1:12551-69920 GCF_014163715.1 Shewanella sp. SR44-4
AATTCGCTATAAGAAAGCGGGGATGTGGTCGGTGATAGAGGATTCGAACCTCTGACCCTCTCGTCCCAAACGAGATGCGCTACCGGGCTGCGCTAATCACCGAAAATAAAACTATATAAAACGACAAATTGAATGGGGTGACTGATGGGGCTCGAACCCACGACAACCGGAATCACAATCCGGGACTCTACCAACTGAGCTACAATCACCACTGACTTTCAATTCTACTAACCAATGCGACAGAAACAGTACATGCCGAATGGTGCGCCCAGAAGGATTCGAACCTTCGGCCTTACCCTCCGGAGGGGTACGCTCTATCCAGCTGAGCTATGGGCGCTCGCCTTGGTTAGCGACGCATATATTAGGGATAAAACACCGTCACGTCTAGCCCTGATTTGCTTTTTTTAACTGACTGATTAACTTTTGACTCATTTACGCTAACTATTTGCTCACTTCTTACTTATTCGCACTCATTTACGAGAGTTATTAACTTTATACTGACATTAATTTAGCTTGGATCACATTTGTATTTATGGTAATTATAATGATTGTTCAACAATAATTTGTTCACATAATTAATAGGATAACGGTCAACAAGGGTATGGATACTGCAATAAGTCACTCAATAGCCTCTCCACGAGTCGAGCATCTGCAAAAAAGGATCGCTCGCTTAAAGCGTTTGGCTAAAAAATATAAACGTTCTGAGACTATTCAGAACGCTTTACTGGGTATTTCTAATATTGCGACCCAGGTCACTTCACTTGATGATTTTTATCAACGAGTACACTTACATCTGCAGCAACTTATCCCTGCAGAAAACTTTTTTATTGCATCTCAAGACCAAAAAACCGGACTGACAAGTTTACCTTTTTTTGCCGACCAACAAGATTCTCACCCAACGGAACTCTACCCAGACCAAGAAATATCAGCATTACTTAATAGTGGTTTAACAGGTTATGTGCTCCGTAATGGCACACCTTTGTTATGCGACGATAATAAGTTTAATGAATTGATCGCCAGTGGCGATATTAAAAGTCTTGGCTCTCCAAGTCACCAATGGCTTGGCGTACCCATCAAGAACCAAGATGTCGTCAGTGGTGTACTTGTTGTACAAAGCTATAACGAAGCCAATACCTACGGTGAACTTGAATTAGAATTAATGGGTTTCATTTGCCATCATATTTCTGGGGTAATGGAACGGCTTGAGCATCATGAACAACTAGAACAAGCCATTGTTGAACGCACTAAAGAACTCAGCCAAGCTTATGAAAAAGTCAAAAAAGAGATAACGGAACGAGTTAAAGCCGAAAAATTGCAAAAAGCCTTATTCGAAATTGCCGATTTATCTGCATCAAATGTACTCCAACAAGACTTTTATTTACGACTTCACACTATTATGAGTCAATTAATACCGGCTGATAACTGTTTTATCTCATTGATAAACGATAACAATATGTTGTCGTTTCCTTTCTATGTTTCGCAAATGACAACCGAATATCCAGCCTCTCGTCCTATGCAGGATGGGCTAACAGAATACATCCTAGAACATAAATTACCGCGGTTATTATCATCTAAAGATATCGCTGACATGGTTGCTAATGGTGAGATTTACGCAAAATCACCAGAATTAAACAAAACCGATAGAATGCATCAATGGATAGGCATTCCGCTGATCATTAATGGCGATGTCGCTGGCGCATTAACGATTTATAGCTTGGGTGACGCTCATATTTATCAATTGAAAGATTTAGAGTTGCTGACGTTTGTGTCTCAGCATATGGCCAATGCTATTGAACGTAAATTGGCGGCTGAGTCACTGAAAAATAGCCATGAGCAGTTAGAAGATAAAGTCGTTAAACGCACTCGAGCACTCGCTGAACTGAACAGCAATCTTCAACAAGAAATTAATCAGCGCCGAAAGATTGAAGATCAACTCTTACACGATGCTCAGCATGATGGACTGACAGGGTTACCCAATCGCAGCTATTTAATGGAACGATTATCACAAGCATTAAAACACTTGCGCCGGCATGGATTAGATCAATTTGCATTATTATTTATCGATCTCGACCGCTTTAAAGTGATCAATGACTCTTTTGGTCATCTCGAAGGCGATCGCTTTTTAATTGAAACCGCACAACGTATCAAGTCATGTGTACGTGAAAATGACACTCTAGCAAGAATGGGCGGTGATGAATTTGTTATTTTGCTGGATTCTATTAATGCCACGGAAGATGCAATCGAGGTCAGTGATCGTATTTTACAAGCGTTGTCGATGCCCTATCAGCTAGCCAAACAAGAGTTCATCTCAGGTGCCAGTATCGGAATTGCATTTAGTGGACGTAATAAATTAGTCACCAGCGAGTCACTACTTCGTGATGCTGACGCTGCTATGTATCAGGCTAAAGCTAATGGTAAGGGTTGTTATGTTATTTTTGACGACAAGCTCAGCGCACAATCTAAGCTACAACATGAATTGGAAATTGATTTTAAAAACGCCCTAGACCAACAAGAATTTGAAATTAACTACGTTGAAGTGGTCGATTTTACTAATGGTGAAATCATTGCCATTGAACCTCACGTTGAGTGGCACCATCCCAAACAAGGCATAATTGAACATGGCAAAATGAAAAGTCTTGCCGCACAATACCAGCTCACACTTAATATCGACGGTTATATTTTTTCTCACTTAAGTGAACAGTATCAATTTCTTAAACAAAAATATGGACCGTCAGTATACTTACATCTATCCATTAGCAGCCAGCACATCAAAAATAAATTCGTATTACGCAATCTCAAGCAAACGATTAAAAGTAGCAACATCAATCTTGAGAAATTAATATTATTCTTTAACGAAAAAGCACTAGTGCAAGACACCGAAAACCACATCAATGGTTTCGAGCTCATCTCGCAACTAGGCGTGCAAATCGGGATCGATGGCTATGGCACAGGTTACAGTTCACTCAGTTGCCTGAGCTTTTTACCGATTAAGGCATTAAAGTTAGATGATGACATCAGTAAGCATTTACTCAATGACAAACAGTTACAATTAGTCAAAGCTTACCAACTGACGGCACAAACACTTAATTTCGATATGTACGCCACCACAGTAGACACACAACAACAAGTAAGGCAGTTTTTAGAACTGGGTTATGTGCGTGGTCAAGGACGAGCGATCAGTAAACTTTTTAACGAAAAAAAAAAGCCACATAAGGCCTGTGCCTAATCAATAAGTCCAGCCCAATTAGCACTATTTTTTAAACATATCGCGTATGTTGGCGATGTGACTTTTGCTGGTTTCGACACGCTGCTCTTCTGTTTGAACAGGCTTACGGTTTTCCCAAATTAAGTCATCTTGCGGTAACTCAAGTAAAAAACGGCTCGGCTCACATCGCATTGTTTCACCAAATTGGCGACGTTCACGGCATATTACAAACCACAATTCACGTTGTGCACGGGTAATACCCACATACGCCAGACGGCGTTCTTCATCGACATTGTCTTCGTCAATACTCGACTGATGCGGCAAAATGCGCTCTTCAACGCCCACCATAAATACAAAAGGATATTCCAGTCCTTTAGAGGCATGTAACGTCATTAACTGAACTTGATCGCCACCTTCATCCTCGCTGTTGCGTTCCATCATGTCGCGCAGGGTTAATCGAGTAACTACTTCTGGTAACGTCATCGGTTCATCTAACTCATCACCTTCGAGCATTTCGGTAACCCAGCGGTATAATTCCGAAATATTCTTCATCCTCATTTCAGCCGCTTTAGCGCTGGTACTCGTTTCGTATAAGTAATCTTCGTAATTTATTTTACGAATAAGCTGTTTAATCGCTTCGACAGGCTCACCACGCGTGGCAACTTCACCAGTATCAACAATAAATTTACCAAATTGATACAAGGAGTTAACCGCAGCTGGTGCTAAGTGATGGTTGAGTTCAACATCAAAAATAGCTTCAAATAATGATATATGCTTTTGATTGGCAAAATTACCTAAACGCTCCAGCGATGCAGGGCCGATACCACGCTTAGGTAAGTTAACCACCCGTAAAAAAGCATTGTCATCGTCAGGGTTCACCACTAAACGTAAATATCCCATGATATCTTTAATTTCTGCACGAGAAAAAAATGAAGTACCACCACTAAGCTTATAAGGAATACGGTTGGTCATAAGCGATCGTTCAAGTAAACGAGACTGATGATTACCTCGGTATAAAATGGCGTAATCACCGAACTTAGTCCGCCCAACAAACTTATGCCGAATGATCTCGGCAACCACTCGTTCAGCTTCCTGCTCTTCGTTAGCGGCAATTAATACTCTTAAGGGCTCACCGTAAGCTAACTCACTGAATAACGCTTTGTCGTACACATGAGGGTTGTTAGCAATCAAAATATTGGCTGCCCGAAGAATACGTTGGCTTGAACGATAATTTTGCTCTAACTTTATGAGTTTAAGTCTTGGGAAGTCAGTCCCTAATAACACCAGGTTCTGTGGCTTTGCACCACGCCAAGAATAAATAGACTGATCATCATCACCTACCACCGTAAAACGTGCTCGCTCGCCCACCAGTAATTTAACTAACTCATATTGGCTGGTATTGGTATCTTGATACTCATCCACCAGCAAATATTGAATTTTAGTCTGCCAACGGGTGCGGACTTCTTCATTCATCCGCAATAATAAGGTTGGAATTAAGATTAGGTCATCAAAATCGAGCGCATTATAAGATTTCATATGCTGAGCATACCTGGCATATAACATGGCAAATAATTGGCTTTGCTCATCTTTTGCCATATTTTTTGCTTGCTGAGGGATCACTAATCCCCCTTTCCAATTCGATATCGCTGATGCCAAAGATTTGATCAGGTCTTTATCATCATCTAACTCATCTTCGGTCAGTTCTTTTAATAACGCGAAAGTGTCTTGGTCATCAAACAATGAAAAACCCGCTTTAAGCCCAAGCACTTTATGCTCGCGCTTAATGATTTCGAGCCCTAAGGTGTGAAAAGTAGAAATCCATAATCCGCGCGCTTCTTTGCGCCCCATAGACTGAGCAACACGTTCTTTCATTTCACGGGCGGCTTTGTTGGTAAAGGTTACTGCGGCAATATTGCGAGCTTTATAGCCACACTTTTCAACTAAGTAAGCAATTTTATTAATGATTACACGTGTTTTACCACTCCCCGCGCCAGCGAGCACTAAGCATGGACCCGATACATAATGTACGGCTTCATTTTGCCCTGGATTGAGTTTCATTAATCATTACACCTTGCTTAGCCTTAAACGAAGGCGGATCATAGCAGAATCAACTGATGACGGTTAACGAAAAATCACACTTAGTGTTTGGAAAAGCGCTTACCTCGGTTACAATTAAATCAATGTCTCAGTAGGGAATCATCATGATTAATCCAAAGAAAATAGAAGAGCTCGCGAAACAACTTAGCGATAACTTACCCAGCGGTGTTAAGCAATTTGCCGGTGAGTTTGAAGAACGCAGCAAGCAGATATTACAAAACCAATTGATGAAACTGGACGTGGTATCGCGCGAAGAGTTTGAGGTTCAGCAACATGTGTTGCTTAAAACCCGCGAGAAGCTTGAAGCATTACAAGCGCAAGTGAATGAGTTAGAAAAAAAGTTTGCCGAGTAACTAACCTAAATTCGGAATAACGATTGATATTACGGACTCTGTAATCGTTTTAACTCATTTACAGACATAAAAAATGACGCTATTTAGCGTCATTTTTTTACACCCACTAAGCTTGTTAACCTCAGTTCTGGTTAAGAGACTCTGCTAATGCATATAAGCAAAGGGCGACGTTTTCACGACGGGCACCATAGCCCATTAAGCCGATGCGCCATGCTTTACCCGCTAAAGCACCTAAGCCTGCACCAATTTCTAAATTATATTCTTCCAATAAATGCTTACGCACTGCAGCATCATCAACACCATCTGGAATATAAACGGTATTAAGTTGCGGTAAACGAGACGCTTCTTCAACCACAAATTTCAATCCAAGCTTGGTTAATCCATCGCGTAATAATTGATGCATTTTACGGTGTCTTGCCCAGGCATTTTCGAGCCCTTCATTGGCTAACAAACGTAAAGACTCATGGAGGGAATATAATGCATTAACGGGTGCAGTATGATGATAGCTGCGCTTAGCACCAGCGCCATTGCCCCAATAACCCATCACTAAGGTTTGATCTAAAAACCAACTCTGCACCTGGGTGGTACGAGCTTTTAGTTTAGCAACGGCTTTAGGAGAAAATGACACCGGAGATAAACCAGGCACACAAGATAAGCACTTTTGGCTGCCTGAATAAATGGCATCAATGCCCCACTCATCCACCAGCAGTTCAACGCCACCCAATGAGGTCACCGCATCAACAATACTGATACAGTCATGTAATTGCGCCAAGGTGCATAATGTTTTGGCATCCGACAGCGCACCCGTTGAGGTTTCTGCATGTACAAAGGCTAAAAATTTGGCATCAGGATGCGCGACAAGTGCAGCTTCAACTTTATCTGGGCATACGGGTTCGCCCCATTCATTGTCGACCACAACTGCAACACCACCAACACGCTCAACGTTTTGGCGCATGCGCTCACCAAACACCCCATTACGACACACGATTACCTTTTCACCTGGTTCAACTAAATTGACAAAACAGGTTTCCATGCCAGCACTGCCTGGGGCAGATACAGCTAAGGTCATTTCGTTTTTAGTTTGAAAAGCATATTGAATTAAGCTTTTTAGCTCATCCATCATGCCAACAAATAATGGGTCAAGGTGGCCAATAGTCGGCCTTGATTGTGCCGCAAGCACTTCAGGATACACATCAGATGGGCCTGGACCCATTAAGATTCGGCGCGGTGGCATAAAAGCTGGAATTGTTGGTACGGGTAACATCAATGTCTCCTTAAAATGAGGTCGAAATTCATAATTCAGTATGAATCTGGAAAAATTTACCCTACATATAAAGCAAACTATACCAATCAGTTGCTGCAAAATACATTAACATCAATTTATTAGTGGTCGTTGGTAATCGTTTCTACAAACCTACGAATATTTTTTCGTTTTAGGCAAACTGACAATACCACATTGAAGCACTAAATCACCTCAGAATGGTCGTTAACCTGAACTAGGGATAACAAACGCCTCTCAAACAGCCCTTTGCCTTGCTAACGGTGTTGAATTAATTTGCAATAGACCCGCTATTGACGCGTCTATTCGCCTTGTTAGTAAAACAAATGACAAGTTTGATAGTGATAAACGTCTAAGTTTATGATCTTTATTATCATATCTTCGTCTCTTATCCCGAGATCAGTTTAGTTAACAATGGCTTACGATTTTGCTTTAGCGCTATTTAAAAATAACTGATATGCCGGGCTGTGGGTTTCTTCTTGATAAACGAAACCTAACTCCGTTAAAAACTGTGCAAATGCCACGTCGTCTTTAGCCGGAACTTCAAACCCAGTTAACACCCTGCCAAAGGCTGCCCCATGGTTACGGTAATGAAATAAACTGATATTCCATTTACTCTGTAAAGTGGTTAAAAACTTCAACAATGCCCCTGGATGCTCAGGAAATTCAAAACTAAACAAGCGCTCTTCTAGTGGCTCAAGTGGGTGACCACCAACCATATAACGCACATGTAATTTAGCGGTTTCATCTTGGGATAAATCTTGAACTTTAAAGCCTTCAGACTCAAGTTTAGCGATAATTTCGCTTAGCTCTACTTGGCCACCGGTAAGACGAATGCCGGCAAATACCACCGCAATGTCACGGCTACTAAAGCGATAGTTAAATTCGGTCATCACCCGTTTATCGAGTAACTCGCAAAAACGTAAAAAGCTGCCAGGCTTTTCAGGGATTTTTACCGCTAGTACCGCTTCTTTTTGCTCAGCTAATTCACAGCGTTCAGACACATAACGTAAACTATGAAAATTCACATTGGCGCCACTCAATATTGCCGCGACTTTTTTCGGTGCATTAATGGAGTCACCTTGTTGGGCCATGTATTTTTTAAGCCCAGCAATCGACAAGGCCCCTGCAGGTTCAGCTATCGCGCGGGTATCTTCAAAAATATCTTTTACTGCCGCACAAATTTCATCAGAAGTAACAGTAACCACTTCATCAACGTATTCACGCGCTAAGCGAAATGGCTCAGTACCAATGCGTTTAACCGCTACGCCGTCAGCAAACAAACCGACTTGAGCCAGTGTCACTGGTTCATCGGCTTCTAATGCCGCCTTTAAACAAGCGGCATCTTCGGGTTCGACTCCAATGATCCTCACTTGTGGCATGACCGCTTTATAATAAGCCGCAATACCGGCAATTAAGCCACCACCGCCAACGGGCACAAACACGATTTCGATATCGCGTTGCTGCTGGACCATTTCTTGCGCAATAGTGCCTTGCCCCGCAATAACCGCTTCATCATCAAAAGGAGCGATATAAACACGCCCTTCTGTTACCGACAGATTCTTTGCATAGTCATTGGCTTGATCAAACGCCTGCCCATAAAGCACCACATTGCCACCTAAGCGTTTCACAGCATCAATCTTAATATCTGGCGTGGTACTAGGCATTACAATTACGGCATCAATACCGCGACTGGCAGCAGACATCGCTACCCCTTGAGCGTGATTGCCCGCCGATGCACACACCACACCTCTATCACACTCATCTTGAGTTAACGCTGCTATACGGTTGTAGGCACCACGTATTTTAAATGAATGCACAGGTTGCATATCTTCACGCTTTAAATACACCTGACAACCAAAGCGAGCAGACAATTTATTCATGCTCGACAGTGGCGTCACTTTAGCCACATCATAAACAGACGACAGCAAAATTTTCTGTAAATAATAATGCGCTAAATCTAATTGAGTTTGAGACGCCAAAGCCAACATATTACCCCTCCAGCTTAGTGCGATCGCGTACAGCACCTTTATCAGCACTGGTTGCCAATAATGCATAAGCTTTAAGGGCTAATGACACATAACGCTCACGAGACACCGGCTTCCAACCTAACGGGCCTTTAGCATCCATGGCAGTGCGACGCTGAGTCAGCTCTGCTTCACTGACATTTAATTGAATGCTGCGCTTGGGAATATCGATCGCAATTTGATCGCCGTTTTCGATCAGTGCAATAGTGCCACCTGATGCTGCTTCTGGTGACACATGGCCAATAGACAAACCAGAAGTACCACCCGAAAAACGACCATCGGTAATTAACGCACATTTAGCGCCTAACCCACGCGATTTCAAATAGGTTGTTGGATACAGCATTTCTTGCATACCAGGGCCACCTTTTGGGCCTTCGTAGCGAATAACAACCACATCACCTTCAACCACTTCGCCGCCTAAAATACCGGCTACCGCATCATCTTGGCTTTCGTACACGCGAGCACTACCAACAAAAGTTAAATTAGACTCATCAACCCCTGCCGTTTTGACAATACAGCCATCAACGGCCACATTACCTGACAATACCGCTAAGCCACCTTCTTGACTAAAGGCAAACTCACGCGAGCGAATACAACCATTTTCACGGTCGTCATCAACACTGTCCCAACGGCAATTTTGGCTAAATGCTTTAGTGGTTGGAATACCAGCAGGGCCGGCACTAAAAAAGCGGATCACAGCTGGGTCGTTAGTTTGTTTAATGTCGTATTTAGCTAAAACTGATTTTAAATCGCCGCCATTGTCTGCGGCCACATGCGGTACATCGTTATGGATTAAACCTGCTCTATCTAACTCGCCTAAAATACCCATCACCCCACCAGCACGGTGAACATCTTCCATATGATATTTAGGCGTTGATGGTGCAACTTTACATAGATGAGGCACTAAGCGCGATATGCGATCAATATCGGCCATAGTAAAGTCAATTTCCGCCTCTTGCGCGGCAGCCACTAAATGCAACACTGTATTAGATGAACCGCCCATGGCAACATCAAGTACCATGGCATTTTCAAATGATTTAAATGACGCAATATTACGTGGCAATGCCGTTTCATCGTCATGCTTGTAATAACGTTCAGCCAACATCATCACGCGACGACCCGCTTCTAAAAATAATTCACGACGGTCTTCATGAGTTGCGAGCATGGAACCGTTACCCGGTAACGATAAGCCTAAGGCTTCGGTTAAACAGTTCATCGAATTAGCAGTAAACATGCCCGAGCATGAGCCACAAGTAGGGCAAGCACTGCGTTCGATTTGCTTACTGTCTTCGTCACTGACATTAGAGTCTGCACCGGCGATCATGGCATCAACTAAATCAAGCTTAATAATTTGATCAGATAGCTTGGTTTTACCCGCTTCCATTGGTCCACCGGATACAAATACCACCGGAATATTTAACCGTAGCGCTGCCATTAACATGCCAGGAGTAATTTTGTCGCAGTTAGAAATACACACTAATGCATCTGCACAATGCGCATTGACCATGTATTCAACACTGTCTGCAATTAACTCGCGCGACGGTAAGCTATACAGCATGCCGCCATGGCCCATGGCAATACCGTCATCTACGGCAATGGTATTAAATTCTTTGGCAATGCCGCCTGCTTCTTCAATGGCACCTGCAACCAATGATCCCATATTCTTTAAATGCACATGCCCAGGTACAAACTGAGTGAACGAATTGGCTATCGCGATGATAGGTTTACCAAAATCATTTTCTTTCACGCCAGTGGCACGCCATAGTGCGCGGGCGCCTGCCATGTTGCGGCCTTCGGTGCTGGTTGCTGAACGTAATTTTGGCATTGCTAATATCCTTGTTTAATGTGGATCGCGTTATCGGTTTATTCACCTTATAACGACTAAAATAATCTCTAACTACATAATCTCTAACTAAATAGTCTCTAACTAAATAATCTCTAACTAAATCGTGCTGGATTTAATCGTAAGCTCTAGCCGTTGGCGACTTGGTTTAATGGTGCCGCCGATAGCACTTTACAGTGCGTGACATCGATTAATTTATCTAACTGGTTGCTGAGCAATTCAATGGCACGTTCGGCCTCAACCCATAAATCGACCGCCATACTGGCGTCTTCATTAATGCGAACCTGCATTTGGGTGACTTTAAAACCACGATGGCGAGTAACACGTAGCACGCGTTCCAGTACTTCGGGACGTTGTTGAACGGTTATTTCTAATGCATGCATCATGTTTGCTTCTCCATTTGATCCATCATTTCACTATTACTCGCACCCGGTGGCACTAGAGGCCATACATTAAAAGCATCATCAATCGACACATGTAACATAAAAGGACCGCTACTATTCAACATATCATCTAACCCTTGTTCGACTTGATCCGCTCGCGTTATCGTTCGACCTGGAATATCAAACGCCGATGCCATCAGGACAAAGTTAGGATTGTCAGATAAGTCTGTTTCACTGTAACGCTCTTCAAAAAATAACTGTTGCCATTGCTTAACCATACCCAGTTTTTGATTATCAATCAGTAAGATTTTTACCGGTAATTTACGACGCTTAATGGTGGTCAATTCTTGAACATTCATCATAAACGAACCATCACCAGAGACCGTGACCACAGTTGCATCAGGTCGGGCAACTTGGGCACCAATAGCAGCAGGTAAGCCGAAACCCATAGTACCTAAGCCAGCACTGGATAAATGATCCTCAGGACGACGGAACCACATGTGCTGTGCAACCCACATTTGATGCTGGCCGACATCACAAGCAACAACACTGTCTTCTGGTAGTTTATTAGCTAAACGGCGTAACATCGCTGGCGCATAAATTAAATCACCTGGATGTTGGTAATTCCATTGGTGCTTACGGGATAACTCCTCAACATCGGCTTGCCATTGAGCAATATCCAGTTTGCCAGTAACGGCGGCCGTTAATGCAGGTAACACTATGCTAAGTTCAGCAGCTATCGCCACGTCAGCTTGACGTAACTTACCGATTTCGGCGGCATCGATGTCTAAATGCAATACTTTGGCATTACTGGCAAAACTCGCAAGCCGACCGGTAACGCGGTCATCAAAACGCGCGCCTACGACCATCAATAAATCACATTCTTGCACAGCAAGGTTTGCCCCTTTGCCACCATGCATACCCAACATGCCTAAATAACCTTTAGTGCCATGTGCAATACTGCCCAAACCCTTTAACGTTGCCACTGATGGAATGCCTGTGGTGTCGATAAACTGACGCAACTGCGCAACTGCGCCAGCCATACCCACACCACCACCAACATACAACATAGGCTTCTTAGCGTGCTTAATTAATTCCGCTGCCGCATCTAAGTCAGTCACCAGAGGCTGTAATTCATCATTAACACTTTGAAGGGGGGTTTTGTATTCTAATGCTGCAAGTTGAATGTCTTTGGGAATATCAACTAAAACCGGACCAGGACGTCCTTCTGCTGCAATTTCAAAAGCGCGATATAAGGTGGGAATAAGCTCATTGATGTCGGTGACCATAAAACTGTGTTTGGTGCATGACAACGACATACCTAATACATCTATCTCTTGGAATGCATCGGTACCGATAACACTAGTAGACACTTGGCCCGTTATGGCAACTAGTGGAACCGAGTCAAGTAAAGCGTCGGCAAGTGAGGTGATTAGGTTAGTGGCCCCTGGGCCTGATGTTGCAAAGCACACCCCGGTTTTACCACTAGCACGGGCATATCCCACGGCAGCAAACGCGGCACCTTGTTCATGACGGCTAAGCAAGTGCTCTACAGGACCACCATAAAGGGCATCATAGATTGGCATAATCGCCCCACCAGGATAACCAAATACGGTTGTCACACCATGTGCTGCTAGCACTTTGATTACTGCATCCGCGCCGCGCATTTTCTGTCCTGCTTCCATATGTTGCTCTCTACTTCGTCAATGTATCTGCTGCTCTACTGTGTAATATTGGGTCTTTGGTTTTACTTAAGCCTAAAACTAAAAAACCCCCGGTCCTTTCGGAGCGGGGGTTTTTGCAATCTGTTTGACTCTTAGGTCAGTCTAGTTGCCAAAACGCCACCCCCGCTGTGACTTAATAATCACTACGGTAATAATTTCGAGAATGAGAATGGCTGTGTGGTTTAACATGTTTTAGACTGTATCCTAAGTTTCTAGTATTAATTCGTTTGGTTATGTTCAAATAACATTACGGTATAACTAACAAGTACCATAAAAGATTTATCCAGCACAACTAAAAAATTGCCATTATAAAAAAAATTCAGCTTCCCTGCCGAGACAATGCAAACAACAACAAAAACTTAACGCATGAGTTCAACGAATAAATAATTAGAACTCAATCTAACAATTTGTTTTTTCAGCGTCCTAATCAATAACATTAGGACGTTTCGATTGATGCCTGTCCGACAACGACAACATAAACATGTTGCAAAAAACACTGAACAGGTACTTCACCAGTGACCTTATACGTTAGCTCGCTTCAACAATACTTTTCATATCGGTCATGTAACCACGTAACTCAGCGCCGATATACTCAACCTCTGTATTACGAATTTGTTCATTGACGTCGATTAAGCGAAGGTTATCAACACCTGTTGCTTGATCTTTAAGTCCAGCACCTAAATACTCAGATGGCATAGCGTTAACATAATCACGTAACATAGGTACCGCTGCATGGTTAAATAAGTAACAACCGTATTCAGCCGTATCCGAAATAACCACGTTCATTTCATATAAACGCTTACGTGCAATTGTATTGGCAATCAACGGTGTTTCATGTAGCGATTCATAATAAGCCGACTCTTCAACAATGCCTGCTGCAACCATGGTATCAAATGCAAGTTCAACACCCGCTTTGATCATTGCCACTAAGAAAATACCTTTGTCAAAATAGGTTTGTTCATCGATATGTTCAGATGACACAGGCGCATTTTCAAATGCGGTTTCGTTGGTTTCAGCTCTCCAACGCAACAAGTTAGCGTCATCATTAGCCCAATCTTCCATCATAGTGCGAGAGAACTCACCGCTGATAATGTCGTCCATGTGCTTTTCAAATAATGGCTTAAGGATAACTTTCAACTCTTCAGCCATATCAAATGCTTTGATTTTAGCTGGGTTTGATAAGCGGTCCATCATGTTGGTAATGCCACCGTGCTTAAGCGCTTCGGTAACGGTTTCCCAACCTTGTTGAATTAACTTGCCGGCATAACCAGGTTCAACACCATCAGCCACCATTTTCTCGTAACCTAAAATGGCACCCGTTTGTAACATGCCACATAAAATGGTCTGCTCGCCCATCAAATCTGACTTAACTTCAGCCACAAACGATGACATTAATACACCGGCGCGGTCGCCACCGGTAGCACTGGCATAAGCTTTAGCAATCTCTAAGCCATCACCATTTGGATCATTTTCTGGATGCACTGCAATCAATGTTGGCACACCAAATCCACGCTTGTATTCTTCACGGACTTCTGTAGCAGGGCATTTTGGCGCAACCATAACCACAGTAATGTCTGGACGAACTTGCATGCCTTCTTCAACGATATTGAAACCATGTGAATAAGATAACGTAGCACCTTGCTTCATTAATGGCATAACCGCGTTTACAACATTAGTGTGTTGCTTGTCTGGTGTAAGGTTTAACACTAAATCAGCCGCAGGAATAAGCTCTTCAAAGGTGCCGACTTTAAAGCCGTTATCGGTGGCTTTTTGCCACGATGCACGCTTTTCTGCAATAGCTTGTGGACGTAAGGCAAAAGAAATGTTTAGGCCTGAGTCACGCATGTTTAAACCTTGGTTAAGGCCTTGGGCGCCACAACCTAAAATCACGATATTCCAATCTTTAATATATTGGCAACCGTCACTGAATTCAGTACGGTCCATAAAGCGGCATTGTGCTAATTGAGCTAATTGTTGACGTAAATTCAGAGAGTTAAAATAGTTAGCCATCTGATACCACCTATAAAATTTAGTAATTTGGGACTCAACATCTTATAAGTCAGCGACCCTAAGCGTTGTGATTGAAGTCACTATAGCGCATGCATATGATTGCTTAAAATGATATATTCGGGACATGACGTTGCAATTAATGCAACATGGAATGCTTAACCTAATATTTAACTTACACTCAACTTAATGCGTACTTGAAGGTGCTGTGATGGATATCCGTTCACTTAAAATGTATTTACACTTATGCGATAGCCTGCATTTTGCCAAAACGGCGGAGCAATCGCATGTTAGTCCGTCAACCTTAAGCCGTGCGTTGCAGCGGTTAGAAGAGGAACTGGGCAGTAAATTATTTGACCGAGACAATCGAAGCGTCACGATTACCCACGCAGGCGTTGAATTTAAACGTTTTGCAGAGCAAACATTATCGGAATGGACCCAGCTGCGCAGTCGAATTGACCCAAGCCAACAGTTTTTACATGGCAATCTTAATTTGTACTGTTCAGTTACCGCAGCTTATAGCCATTTACCGGCACTGTTAGATCGGTTTAGACGTGAGCATCCCCATGTCGATATCAATCTCAACACGGGAGATCCAGCCAATGCGGTCAACCAAATTCAAAAAAATCGCGCCGATATTGCTATTATTGCATTACCGGAGGCGTTTCCTAGTAGCTTGCATTTTACTCCGATTGATAAAGTACCGATTTCCGTCATTGCGCCCACAATACAATGCCAAGTTCAGCAATGGGTAAACCAGCCAAAAATTGACTGGGCTAAACTGCCCTATATCGTACCGGACCATGGTCCCGGCAGAAAAAGGATTGATTTATGGTTTAAGCAAATGGGCATAAAACCTAATATTTATGCCCAAGTCTCTGGTCAGGAGGCGATTGTCTCTATGGTCGCGCTCGGCTGTGGTGTTGGTATTAGCCCAGAAGCGGTGATCCACAATAGTCCGGTACGAGATCGCATCCAAACCTTAGCTTCGCCAATCCCGATCCCGCCATTTGAATTAGGCTGTTGCTGTAAAGAAAAACGCACCAATGATCCAATCATTAGTGCGTTCTTAGACATCATTTAATGGTGCCGTGTAGATTGTTTAAGCTAATTGACTTAAGGCAGTGGCGGCATCTCAATATCTAACCGAGTAACCAGTAGTTGGTCGACTTTGTATGAGTCAATATCGACTACCTCAAATTTGTAACCTGCATAATTGACAAAGTCAGTACGTTTGGGGATTTTGCGCAACATATACATCATAAAACCAGCAATGGTTTCGTAATTTTGATTATGCGGAAACACTTCAATATTAAATGCTCGCATTACATCAGTAATCGGTGTCACCCCATCGACTAACCAAGAGTTACCATCACGGGCAACAATTTGTTCTTCACTTTCATGTAATGACCACGCGCCCATAACGGCACTTTGTAAATCATTGGTGGTAACTATGCCAACAACCAAAGCATATTCGTTCATCACCACCGCAAAGTCGGAACGATTATTCTTAAAATATTCCATCGACTCAGACAAGGTTAACGTATCTGGAATGATGAGGCAGTTATGCACTAACGTACTGCCTTTTAAGGTGATGTTCTCGCCGTTAATTACCCTAATCAGTAACTCTTTTGCATCAACAAAACCTTTGATCATATCCAGTTGACCATCACAAACTAAAAATTTGTTATGCGGGTTTTTAGCAATTTTCTGTTTGATGTCTTCTTCGCTGTCTTGCAGTAAAAAATACACTAAACTTTCACGTGCTGTCATTGCAGAGGTCACCGACACCGACTGCATTTCAAACACGTTTTCCATCATTTGTTGTTCGCCTTTATCCATCACCCCAGCTTCAGTACCGGCTGTCATCATGGCGTAAATATCATCATGGGTGACTTGGTCGTTACGTGCTGTAGGCACTTGCAATAATTTAAAAATTGCATTGGCCAAACCATTAAAAATCCACACAAACGGCTTTAATACTTTAATGCACAAAATAATTGGCATTACAAAAGTGACCGCGACTTGCTCTGGGATCACCATAGCAATTCGTTTAGGCATCAAATCAGCAAATAAAATAAACAACGAAGTGACCGTCACAAATGAACAAACAAAACTCAGCTGTAAACCCCACTCATTGCCGAGTAAAGGCAACAGTAATTGTTCAAAATGAGGTCTAAAGGCTGATTCACCCACAATACCGCCCATAATCGCGACCGCATTGAGTCCGATTTGTACCACGGTAAAAAAACTGCCTGGATGCGCCTGAAGTTTAAGCACTTTTGCGGCACGTAAATCGCCCTCATCAGCCATTAATTGCAAACGCATTTTTCGTGATGCCGCGAGGGCAATTTCAGACATAGAAAAAAAACAACTAATGCCGATCAGGCACAAGATGATCAATAAATTATCAGAGAGGCTCATAGTTTACCTTTACCTGAATACTAGCCAAAATATCAGGAATGTATGTACATATCTTTGTTGCAAAATGGGCAAATGCAAGACCTCAGCCATTTATTAACATTCAAATTAATAAGGCTAATGATTCAATACAGATAGAAATAACGAGTGATGGAATATCATTATAGTGTTTCACGACAACAGACCTATTTATAATCGGTCCTTGTGAACTATAAAGCGACGGTATTCTACTCAACATCAGTCATTTAAACTAGCTTACAAGCACAACTTTATCTCACTTATTTAGCCTTTATCACGCAAAAAAAAACATCACTGCTAAACTGTAACCACCTCTTCATTTGTATATTATTCAAACAAAAGGAATTGTTGATGGCGATAGCCTGTGTATTTACTCGAGCAAGTTGTGGTGTAGAAGCGCCAAGAGTCACTGTTGAAGTTCATTTAAGCAACGGTTTACCCGCATTTAATCTAGTCGGACTGCCAGAAACTTCTGTCAAAGAAGCCAAAGAGCGTGTCAGAAGTGCGTTGATTAATGCGGGATTTGAATTCCCTCAAAAAAGAATTACCGTCAACCTAGCCCCAGCAGATTTACCAAAACAAGGTGGCCGCTATGATTTGCCTATTGCAGTCGGTATTCTCGCCGCATCAAATCAAGTTCCAGCTAAAGCGTTACACCAATGCGAGTTTGTTGGTGAGCTGGCTCTTTCTGGGCAAATTCGACCTTGCAGTGGATTATTACCAGCCATTATTGCGGCACGTAATGATCAGCACCATTTTTTTATGCCCATCGAAAATAGACATGAAGCAGAGCTGGTTGGCTATAAGCACAGTTATTTTGTCGCTCACTTGCAAAACTTGGCGGCATTCCTACATGGCCAAGCACAATTGCCGTTACTCGATACCTTACCCGAGTGGATTGAAGAAGAACCTCTGATGCAATCATCGCTATGTATGAGCGATGTCATTGGCCAATATCAGGCAAAACACGGGCTTGAAATCGCCGCAGCCGGAGGACATAACATGTTATGGTTATGTCAATTACCTACAAATTAGGCATTTTATTCTAAGCCTTTGCTGTCTAGTAACTTTCTTTTACAGTTTACTGCAACTGTCAATTCAAGGATTGTAGAATCAGGTTTTAAATCGTCTAACATTGCAAAACACATAGCCCACCAAGTCGCTCCAATATAAACATCTCTATCTTCATCCGAAAAATTAGTAAAATAATGTAAAACGGCACAACTTAGCGCTCCAATATGAGGTTGAATAACAGAGTTGTTAGAAAACCCCTTACCCGTCATATTTTTAGCATTCACTTCCCAACCAAATTGAACAACATCAGTCATAAACTTAGTTATGACTTTTGGATCAACACTGTCATTTATAAACTCTTTGGGTAAGCGATCTTCGTGTTTTTCAATTGTTTTATACCAATAGCGAATAAGGCACTCAATTTGCATTTTCTTATCTAAATCATATTGATTTTTATTGTTATTTTTTTTTGACTTTAACCAGTTAAGCATCTTTACGCCCTAATTATTATAATTCGCTATATTAAACCACAACCAATGATTTTTAGGTAGATTATGCGATTTTTGTGCTTCTAATGTTACGAGGCTAACCAATAGTAAAACTTGTTTCTGTGTGGGATCTGTAACAACTTGCTTTGATGTAACTAATGATATTGTTAGCTATGGTGCTCGTTCTATCTTAAATGAACAGGCACAAAAAAGAGCACAAAAAAGCATTGAGGAATTTGTAGGAAAGCCTATTTTAAATCCTTACTTTGATGCTCTTGGGCAACCCGCCAAGGTTAAGGTTATGTCATTTACCTAAAAATAAATTTATTTCATTAAAATCTAAAAATGGATACGGGAAAAATTAAGGTGTATCATTTATGTTTAATAAGATTAATAAAATTTGGATTTATAATGCATAAATTTATTACAATTATAACTTTTTTAGTGTTTATCCCGATTTCATACTCAACTGAGAATCTCAAAGCGGGAGATAATGGTTGGTTAAAATTGGCCTACTATGATTGCCAAGAAGAATATGGATATGACAAAGATATTGCAAAAAATTGCTACATTAATAAAAAGGATGAACATAAATATTCATTAAGAAAGCGAATATTAAACGAAAAAGGCTTTAATGTCATATCACTTATTATTGATGATAAATGTAACAAACATAAACCTTTATGGGCAGAAGCTATTAAATGCTTCGACAAGGAATTAATTAATTTAAATAAAGAGTGACATTGATAATAATAAAAACATAATCTATTATTATAGAAACGTAGCGCCATTCACTTCGCTTTACCATCAGAAGCTTTTCTGCTTGAGATTTAATCCCCAACTAAACTCTTTATTATTATTCTTTATTATTCTTTATTATTTATATTAATAGGGTAACACTTCAAGGCATTAGCAAAATACACTTAGAGGCATTTGCTGGCTACAGACATAGGCACATTTGACAATTTAACTAACTATGTTTTAGTAATTATATTAACAAAAAAAGTCGCAATATAAATTGCGACTTCTAAAGTTAAACTTCTTACCAGGGAAGTGATATATATAAATATAACCTTTTATTGCATTTTGTAAAGTAATAACAACAAAAATATTATAATGCATATCACTCCCAATATATAATTTAACTGAAATAAAATTAAAGGATTGTTATGATTAAATATTTTACAGGATCACACGAACTAATGAATAGAAAAAACAAATTACACTATGAACTTTTTAAATTTGAGAATAATATAGAGATGAAAATATTCATTGCGATATTATCACACGCAACGATGGTTTATAGAACAAATAAAATAAATGGGATACAAAACTTTTCATTAAAAGGTTACCTTTCCGATGATAGTTTTCTACCTAGAAAGTCATTAACATTCAAAAAGCTTGAAAAAATAATAAATGATTTTAATAGTTTATTCTTTGACGTTTTAAGTTGCGAAGATAAACAAGTATATTTTAAACTTTCAAAAGAGTATTTAACAACGATAGCTAATAACAATGGGTTTAATAAAGTAGACTTATACTCTTTAAAAGAAATAACTGACATTAGATCCACGAAACTAAAGATACTGACTCAATTAAAGCCATCTGGATATTTTGATTTAAACTATATGATTAAAGTTTTGATGTTAAACAAAGTTAGTAGAAGAAATAACAAAATAGCAAAAATTAAAAATGCATTTGATAATTCTGGAGTTGACTTTATATATAAACACCCAAACAATCAAAATGCTAAAGTCCTTGATGAGCATTATAAATTCCATTATAAAACAATATTATAGACTTTTTAATAAGGTTTTAGCTTGCTTTGGAAATGATCACTTGGTTTTTGGTATGGACTAGAGATAGATATACTATCTACATTTAATTTTTTTAATATTTTTTTCTTTTGATCTTCATACTCTATTATGACCATTTTTTTTCTCGAACTATTATCTACATCTAATGAAGATCTTAAAGTTTCTCTGTTATCCAATAATTTACCAATTATTTTAACATCTTCATTCTGTAGCTTTAATTGACTCATTACAAAAATCCTCATCTCATTCCTTTCAGATTCAACAATTAAATCACTATCATAAAGTTTTATAAGATTGTCTTTGGAGAGTCGATCATTACCTACGATACTTTTAAGATCTGACATTGTTAAACTCGGTTTATGGGTTGAGAAGAAAAATAAATCTGATTTATTCTCAGCATATGCAACACGCATAGAACGCTGTATAAGCTCCTTAGAGCTAGACTTTGCATTAGTCCAGCCACTTTGCTTTGCAATATCATATACAAGCTTAATATCGTGTTCATTGCTTCTTTGACCGATAGAAATTTTAGTCTTATCATTGTTAATTTTTAAATTGTAGTTATTTGGGTATTGATCATTATTTTTCTTCTTGTAGTAAATTAAAGTATCACCTTCATCAGATATATATTGCTTGTAGTTTCTGTTTAAAACCTTAATATTCAGTGGTTTAACACTTGGACTTTCCATATTAAAAACTAAACTACTTAACCCTTCTAAGTTATTTAAAAAATCAAACAGCTCAGGATCATTTCTCTTTATTTTACCATAAGTTAAATATGAATTTACTTTCCCCGCAGCCATTGAGAAATGATCACTTGCAAAGGTAATTCCGCCCATTCCATTATCTCGTTTTGAAACGCATATATCGATACCTTTCATATTTATTTTATTGACAAAATCAATTGCGCTTTTTGAATTTCTGTAAGCATCATTAATTGTAAACTTGAAATCATCAATATTTAAAAAACTTTTTTTTATGAGATTAACCTTAACCTTACTTGCATTTATAACTTTATCATCTTTTGCTTTAAAACTTTCTAACCTTTTATTTTCAGAAAGAATTGATGTTCCACTTATATTAATTTTCCCTATTTTTACCAAAGCATTTTTTTTAATATTTTCCAATTCAAATTTTTTTAACAAAACATCTTGACTGTCATTATACTCATCATTTCTAAAAGTTCTCTGTATAAATGTATAACTATTATTTTCCAACAAGTAAATCCTTTCTTTTATTGACTTTATTTTTAAAAAGGTTTCATTTGTAACATTATTTTTAACACTAGTTAGTTCATTCATAATAAAATTATTAGTTTTTATCTTACTATCAATTTTACTCCTTCTTTTCAGGTGTGGATTAGTTGCACTTTCAATATCTATGATTTTATTTTTAACTAGTTTTTTACTATCTTTTTTGTATTGTGGGAAATAAACTTTTTTACCATTTTTTATTATATAGTTAGCTGGATTATTATTTCCTGTTAAAGTTAAATTATGCTTTCTCTCTATCTTTTGAGCTGCTGCTTCCATTTTTCGACCAGATTGTACTTTTCGATGATACTTTCCGCTTTCATCGTGAAACCCTCTTACTATATGAAAATGAATTTTCCCGCTATCCTGCTGAGGAAAGAGCATATAAGGAATATCTTCAAAACTTGGATCATAAGTCTTACAAGTTTCAAGTGCTAAGTATTGAAGTTGTTCAAGGCTTCTAACTGCATCATCTTCAATTGAAAATGAAATCATAGAATGTTCATAGAGATACTTCTGGCGAGAATTTGTAGCAAGCTGGGCATTTGATTGAACAGATAATGTAAAGTTATCTACAAGTTGCATATAATCATTACTATCATTTACATTTTTACAAAAACCACAATTAGATATAACACTGATTAAACGGGGATTTTTCTTGCTATTTATTCCAATTTTATCTTTAGAATTATATTTAATTGTGCCTTTCAAACCTTTTAGCGTTGTTCCTTCGTGCAATATTTTAAATCTTGCCATATATTATTTTAACCTTTTTAGCTAAGTAACTTTTCACTTTTATCAATTCATTTGTATACCTTTGAAATTCTTTAAACTGCTCATCACTTATCATTTTATTTTCATTAGCAATTTTAGCGAGTTGATTTAAATTTGTTGAATATTTCATTAAATAGTTAATAGATTTTAGACAATAACCTTCTGGATCTACTAATACTTTCTTAGTTCTTCCACTTGTTTTATTTATTAAACTCATAATCAACTCCTCATAACTATCTGAACCTAGCAATTTTTTATGATTATCTAAAACCAATTTATTATCGAATGATAATCTTATTGTTACTCTTGTCCTAAGATCTTTTCTTTTAATTTTATCTTTCATCACCTACCTCTTTAATTATTTGAAAATAATAAGAACACCAAATGCAATGCGGATTAACATATAAGAATGTAATGAGTTATAATTGTAATGTTAAAAATATTTTCGATAGAAAACAAGTAAGTGAGGCACCTCACTTCCTACTTGCAATATCTTTACTAGTTTTATACCATTTAATACTCAAGTGTCAAAAACTTTCAAATTACTTTCTCTTGTAAAATAGCACTAGCATTTTTAATATTAACTCTTAATTCATCTAACAAACATTCATCTTGACTTAATACAAACTTGCTGATTAACAAATTAATTTTATTTAAGATGCTTTTATATCTTTCATCTTCAAAATCTTTAGAGTTAACAACTAAAGATATAAAACTCTCTTGAATCGTCCAAATAAGTTCATCCACTGGTGAACTATCACCACTCACACGTTTAAAAGAAACACGTCCATCTGGCAGTGTACAGCCTCCAAAATTATATTTACTATCTAAAATAACTGTATGAACCTTGCCATCGTTCATTTTAAATAAAATAAATGGGCAATAAGAATTTAAGTAATATGCTGCTTCTATTTTACTTTTAAGATAGGTACTGAATGTGATTCTATTTGAATATAACTTCAATTTGTCATTTTCTAAAATAACATCATTATATAAATCAGAATATTTATAATCTGGCTTAAATATTAATATTTTACTTTCTAAATCTTCTATTTCTACACAATAACTTTCTATACTTTTAGATAACTCATTTACCTTTCTCTTTACTGCTGGGATAGTAAAATCACTTTCTAATAATATATCTAGTTTTTCATTAGATTTATTGTGTAACTCTTGAAGCTTTGAAAGTCTAATATTTAACTCCGAAGGCGCTTCTGGCTTAGGCATAAAGCCATTTTCTGTGACAAGATGCAACAGCATTAACTCTGTAGGAAGATACTTAAAATGTTTATTTTGAGTGCATTCCCCGCCTCTTTTTGCATTTGAACAAGTAAGATACTTACCACCTTTAGAGCCATCTCCTTTGTCTACATACTCCATTTTTCCTGCACAAACAGCACAATGTAAAATGTTTCTAAAAAGGTTAGAAAATGTTTCTCTTCCAGATTTTCCTCTACCGACTACCCTACTTTTTCTAGCAATTTGCGCTTTCAAAAATGTTTCTTCATCAATTATCTGAGGATAATAATCCGTAATTACATCACCGATTGGCTTTCGCTTGTTTTCTCCGATACCGCTATGTTTTCCTTGATGGGGCTGATACTCACCAAGTATTGATCTGTCTGTTAAAATTCTGCTGATGCTTGTTCTTGCCCAAATAGAGCTTTTACTTGTTGGAGTAGGAAATTGGTCTATGTTCTCGTTTAAATGTCTTAAAAGCTGTGTTACACCCATTCCATCTATACATTTCTGATAGATATATTTAATAATTTCAACTTTATCGTGTTTGATATGAAAATCAGTCCAATCTTCATTTAATTCAAGCCAATGAGGAATTAGTGTTGTTAATTTTTTGCTCTGAATATTTTCTCTTTTATTATGCCAAGCAGCTTTTAATCTTTTCTGTTTAGTTGCGCTTTCTTCATATGCTCTAGACATAATAATCAAGCTTGTCATAATATCTAATAGTTGGTTTTCGCTATTTTTATCATTATGGTGAGAATATAACTTATTATCTTGCGTCGTATATATATCAACAAAATCAAGAAGATGAAGGAGCTGGCGCATTGCTATGTTTATAGCCTGTCTTGATAATCGGTCAAGGTTCTCAACTATAAGCAAACTCCCTTTTTTTATTTTATTTGTCTCACAATCATCAATAAAACGCTTTAAATGTTCTTGATCTCCTGTGAAACCAGAAATGCCTAATTCTTTGTAAAGTGATAATTCTGTATCAAGTTCATAGCCATTTTTGTCACAATATGCCTGTGTAGCGGCTAATTGCCTTCTAAAACTATCCCCTGATGCTTGTTGTGGTGATGAGTATCGAATGTATGAATATGCTTTTTTCATTGCTTAAAATGCCACTTATGAACTTTGTAGTGATAATAACATAACTAGTTGTTTATTGGCCCCCCAGGGACGGGGAAAAGTATGTTAGCCAATCGTATTATTCCGTTATTGCCAAAACTCACTTACGATGAAGCCATTGAAGTAGCAGCGATTCATTCTGTCGCCGGATTACATGTACAACCGCAAAACTTCCTTAACCGCCCTTTTCGCTCGCCGCATCATACATCATCATCTATTGCACTTATTGGCGGCGGCAGCCATCCCAAACCAGGTGAGATATCATTGGCGCACCGTGGAATATTATTTCTTGATGAAATAGCAGAGTTTCCTCGAAAGGTACTAGATTGTCTTCGAGAACCTTTGGAAACGGGTCAAGTTGAGATTTCACGTGCGGCAGCAAAATTGACCTTCTTAAGTCGATTTCAACTCATTGCCGCAATGAACCCAAGCCCTTGTGGTGATACGGAGCGCGCACGTTCGACCCCGGATCAAATTCAGCGTTACTTATCACGTTTATCTGGGCCGTTTTTAGACCGCTTCGATTTAACCGTAGATGTTCCTAAACTTCCTGCTGGCACCTTAACCCAACAACACCAACCCAGTGAGTCCAGCGTTGAAATAGCTAAACGGGTCAAACAAGCACGCGATCTACAGCTCAGCCGCGCTGGGGTATTAAACAGTGAATTAACCCCAAAACAACTCAAACAAGATGGCGCTATAACTCAACCAGATCTCGCTTTTTTGGAACAAAGTGTCGTGAGCTTAGGATTGTCTGTACGTAGTTTTCATCGGATTCAACGGGTATCTCGTACCATTGCCGACTTACAGCAATCCCCTACAACTGAGCGCAGTCACATAGCTCAAGCCCTTGGTTATAGGGCCATGGATCGATTACTGGCAAAATTGAATCAGCAATAAACGTAATTTAACCTATCGTATAGATTGAGCAAAACTGCGACTACGAGTAACATAGCCCTCCGTTTAATAGGAGAGAAAAATGTCGCTGCTTTCGAAAATCAAAGGTTCAATTGCATTCTTATGCTATTTATTTAATACCATTTTTTGGACCATCCCTATCTTGGCGTTCAGTATTGTAAAATTGATCCCGATTGGCATTTGTCAAAAAATATGTAGTTATATTCTCGATAATTGCGCTACTGCATGGATCAGTGTCAATACGATAGTAGAATCAATTTTTCATCCAATGCGTATCAATGTCACTGGCGACCAATCTTTTTCTGAACAAGAATGGTACATGGTTATTGCTAACCATCAATCGTGGGTCGACATCCTCATTTTACAGCGAGTATTTAACCGCAAAATTCCCTTTTTAAAGTTTTTCCTCAAACAAGAACTGATTTTTGTCCCGGTACTTGGCCTCGCTTGGTGGGCATTAGACTTTCCATTTATGCGCCGTTACAGCACATCACAGTTGCGAAAAAATCCTAAATTGAAAGGTAAAGATATCGAGATTACTCGTAAAGCCTGTGAAAAATTTAAAACGAAACCTGTGAGTATTATGAACTTTGTTGAAGGTACTCGTTTTACGGCAGCTAAACATGATAAACAAGGCTCACCTTTTCAGCACCTTCTAAAACCTAAGGCTGGAGGAATGGCATTCGCATTATCCGCTATGGGAGAGCACATTAATAAACTGGTTAATGTCACCATATATTATCCAGATACCGTACCGACTTATTGGCACTATATTTGTGGTGGATTATCAGAGGTAAGAGTGGACATTAAAATCACTGATATTCCTCAGCGTATGCGTGGTGATTACCTAAAAGATCGCGAATTTAAAATTGAATTTCAAGAGCAGCTCAATCAACTTTGGCTAGATAAAGACCTGCAGTTACAAAATTTTGCGTCACAAGCAAAACAAGAGGGTTAACACAATATGCTGGCTTTTTTACCTGGTCCAATACTGTTTATTATCAGTCTGACGCTATTGATCATCAATACCATTGTATGGAGCTCATTATTAACCATTGGCGGTGTGGCTAAATTATTACTGCCGTTCTTGCCTGCTCGCCGATTATTAACGCGAATAATGAACCGTTTTATGTGGTCATGGGCCACATGCAATGGCGGTATTTTATATTTGATATCCAACATTGAATGGGATGTAAAAGGGTTAGAGAAACTCGACCCAAACGGTTGGTATTTACTGATCAGTAACCATGTCAGTGGCTTTGATATTGCAGCCCAAACGTATTTATTGCGTAACCATATTCCAATGTTGAAGTTCTTTTTAAAAAAAGAACTATTATATGTACCAATAATGGGCTTAGGTTGCTGGGCGCTCGACATGCCGTTTATGGATCGTACGAGTGCAGCAAAACTGAAAAAAAATCCTAAATTGAAAGGCAAAGATCTGCAAACAACCCGCAAAGCTTGCGAGCGTTTTAAGGACATGCCTACATCGATTATTAATTATGTTGAAGGCAGTCGGTTTACCGAAGAAAAACGACTACGTCAGAATTCACCTTATCGCCATTTATTACGTCCTAAAGCCAGTGGGATAGCTTTTACACTCTCAGCAATGGGCGAACAGTTTACCGGCCTGCTAAATATCACCTTGGTTTATCCTGAAACCTCGGAAAAAGTATTGGCGAATGTGATGCACGGACGCACTAAAAAAGTGGTGATCCGTATTGACACTCTGCCCGTACCCAAAGTGGACTCAGAGGTCTACTTTTCAAGCCCAGAAACTCGTGTCGAATTTCAGCGGTGGTTAAATCAGCTTTGGCTTGAAAAAGATCAGCAAATAGATGACATAATAAAAGCTTACCAACAGCAGTAACTGCATTGAAGAGGTTAAACTGTCATAAAACCGACAAATGACGATTTTCTGTTGCGTTAAAGGTGTAAAACTGTCAGTTTTATAAGGAAAAAGAGTTTATCGATAACTCAATTGATAAAATTAATTAACAATTGAATGTGTAAGACTTAATGTCGGATTTTATTGTTAATATAATTGAAAGTTGTCACAGCCTTTCCAATAAATTTTTTATAGGTGAAATTTGAATTTTCGTGCATTCACGCTTTTAACACACTGGCTAATTTTAGTCATAACATTGAGTTTTTCAGTGTCTGTTTCAGCGCAAAAAAATGATCCTTATGACAGCTTAACCGAAGTAAAATTTGACCATTTCAGTACCGAAGGGGACCTTAATCAAAACTCGATTACTCGTCTGTTTATGGACAGCTCAGGAATGCTTTGGATAGGGACTCAAGACGGTCTACACAGCTATAATGGTGTTGAGTTTGATTTATACTTAAAACAGCCAAAAAATACCAACTCTATCTCAGGCAATTTAATTACTGATATTTTGCAGTCACCTGACGGCGATTTATGGATAGGCACCTTCAACAATGGACTCAATCGATTCAACCTCACTACGGGGGAGTTTACTGCTTTTAAACAACCCCAAGGCTTAACTGAGCTTCAGGTAACCCATCTTGCCGTGATTGGCGATACCTTATGGGTAGGTACTCGTTCGGGTTTGTACATACTATCCTTAAAAACCGAAAAAATTATTCTCGTCAGTTTAGGCAATAATATCACGCCCAATATTACCAGCATTGCCAATATTGACGATAAATACATTGTCGTTGGTACTCAATCACATGGCACATTTGCCATTGATAGTAATACTATTATTCGGCTTGATATCCCGCTCAATATGACGGTAAACCAAATCAAATCCAGCTCTGTTTATTCCGTCTGGCTGGCCATCGACAACCAAATTTGGCGCTACAATCTCGATACCCATAAAAAAGAACTGATATGGTCGCATGATGATAGTTTTGGCGATAACCGAAAGATAATTGATTTTATCGTGGTTAATGCCAATCAAATTTTTGCTATCGGCAACAATACCGGTTTATTCAAACTCGATTTTATGGGTGGCAAGTGGCACAGCACACTTTATAAACATGATCCGCAAAAACTCAATTCCATCAGTGCTAATACACTACAAAGCCTAATGCTAGATCAAAACGGCACCCTATGGATTGGTACAGGTTATTCGGGCATCGATAAACTAAATCTCAGCCATCAATATTTTAGCCACTTTTACGACTACCAAACCAATGCTCCAGGCATGGCAAACATGATCCGCGTCATTTTCAGGGACACACAGCAACGCCTGTGGATAGGCACCGATGGTGCTGGACTTAAGTATTTGGCCCCCGATGATAACCAATATCATTACATCAATGATTTATTTGCAAAAACATTAGCGATACCTACAGAACAGTTATCCTTGATAGTGCATGACATTAAACAAGATAAACAAGGTTTACTATGGTTTGCCACCAACGTAGGGCTGTTTACCTTAGATAAGAGCAATACCCTGCAGCAAATTAAACCGGCAAACGCACAATTTTATGCCGATACCCAAATCCGCAGTTTAGCCTTTGATGACAAAGACCGTTTATGGATAGCCAGCTCACAAGGTTTGTATTTTATCTCTGAGTATACAAATCGCATGATGGCTTATAACTTCGGCTTTCAAGCTGATTTTTCGCCATTCAAATACCAAATTATTAAGCTTTATTTTAGCCAAGGTTATTTATGGCTAGGCACTATGGGCGGAGTGGTAAGGCTTTCAGCTGAAGCACAAAAACTAGACTTTTTGAGCCATGATTCAGAAAACCCTTACAGTCTGAGTGACAATCGTGTCAGAGACTTTTTGTTAGCAGAAAATGGCGACTTTTGGGTGGCTACACATGGTGGTATAGACAAGCTAACAATAGAATACGGCACGTTTAAATTTGAAAGAATGGACGTCAATGCAGACAAAAGCAGTAATACAGTTTATGCGATTTTAGAAGACGAAAAACACGATTTATGGCTAAGTACTAACTCGGGTATTTCACGTTTTACCCCGAGTAATAAAAGCTTTATTTCTTATAATAAATTCGAAGGTTTGCAAGCCAATGAATTTAATGGTTCAGCTAAGTTTAAAGAGCTTAACGGTACCTTATGGTTTGGTGGTATTCGAGGCCTTAACCAATTTAACCCAAGCACTATTCCAAGCCAAAGGTCTGAGAACAAACTGGCGCTGACAAAATACACGATTGGTGAAACCCAACACCCTATTCGCGACTTAAGCCATGCTCCGCGCATTATCATGCCTTATGAACAACAACTCATCAGCTTTGAAGTCGGCTCGCTCAATTTCAGTTACCCAGGATTAAGCCGTTTTAGCTACTTTTTAGACGGTTATGACAACGATTGGCGCGAATTATCCCATGGCAACGAAATCACCTATACCAACTTACCACCTGGTGAATACAAGTTAGTGGTTCGTCATGCGCTAGGGACGAATAGATACAGCCAATACACACTTAATGTAAACGTGTCAGTAGTGCCACCAATGTATATGAGCAACACAGCTTATATTCTGTATATTACGGTCGGATTATTAATTATTGTTTGGTTTTTTTATGCCCGAAAGAAAAAACAGGCCAAGCAACGTGAATTTGACAACAGTATTCGCGCCTCTGAAGAGCGCTTAAAACTGGCACTTTGGGCTTCTGGCGATGGTATGTGGGATTGGAACATTAAAGACGATAAAGTCTATCGAACTAACATGATCGAGCCGATGAGTTTTTCGTTAAAAGATCAGTTATTGAATAAAAACATTGATCCAGAAGACCGACCACGAGTGCAAAAACTGCTTAACGATCACCTTAACGGTGAAAGTGAGTTCTTTGAAGCAGAGTATCGCGTTGAAACTAAACCTGGAGAATGGGCTTGGGTGTTAGATCGTGGTCAAATTGTTGAACGTGATGGCAATAATATTCCAGTGCGAATGGCTGGAACTCATAAAGACATTACTAGCCGAAAAATCACAGAAAACGAACTCAAGCTATCATCGCAAGTCTTGTTTAGTATGAACGAAGCCGTTGTCGTTGGTGAACTAGACTATCAAATACGCTCAATCAATCCAGCTTTTAGTCGCATTACTGGCTTTAAACATCGTGATGTTGTCGGTAAGCATTTCTTGTTTTTAACCATGGGAAAGCAGTCACGCGAGTTTTATAACTCAGTTGAAACCCAGCTATTAAGACACAAACATTGGGCCGGTGAAATTCACATTAGAACCCGCAACCGTCGCGGTATTCTTGCATGGCTAGAAATTAACCAAGTTATCGATAATAAAGGTGAAACGAGTCACTTTGTGGCGGTGTTCACCGATATTACTGCCCGTAAAAAAGCCGAAGAAGATTTACGAGTATTGGCTAACTTTGATCCACTGACCGGACTGCCTAACCGCACTTTATTCCAGGACAGGCTCAACCAAGCCGTGACGAAAGCACACCGTGCCAATAGCATCGTAGCATTGTTATTTTTAGATCTTGACCGATTTAAACATATCAATGACTCAATGGGCCACCACATCGGTGATTTACTGCTTAAAGCCGTCGCGCATCGCCTGCAAAATGCTGTACGAGATGGCGATACCGTTGCACGCTTAGGCGGAGATGAATTTACCATTATTTTAGAAGGTGTTGCCAAAACGAAAGCCGCCACCATTATTGCCGAAAAAGTGTTACACGCTTTTCAAACACCTTTTTTACTTGACGATAAAATACTGACTATATCACCGTCGATTGGTATCAGTTTGTACCCAGAAGATGCAGATGATACCACCTCATTGATTAAGTATGCTGATACCGCCATGTATCACGCAAAATCACTGGGGCGCAATAACTTCCAATTCTATACCGAGCAATTAAACCAATATGCTACACGTCATGTTCAGTTAGAGGCCGGACTTAAAAAAGCGATTCAAGACAATGAACTATATTTGGTTTATCAACCTAAATACGATGTAAAAACTGAAAAAATTATCGGACTGGAAGCGTTAATGCGCTGGGAAAGCCCAGAACTTGGCTTTATTTCACCGGTTGAGTTTATTCCGCTAGCGGAAGAAACAGGCATCATCAATCAGATTGGTCAATGGGCTATTCAACAAGCCTGTAACCAACTGGCGCAATGGCATCAACAAGGTTTTGAGCATATATCTGTCGCCGTTAACCTTTCAGCCAGACAATTGAAAGCCGATATCATTTCGACCATAGAAGTCGCATTAGCGGTATCTGGATTACCGGCAAGCGCCTTAGAACTCGAATTAACCGAGTCGATGATTATGGGTAACCCACAGGATTCCGTTGCCGTGCTATCGCAACTCAAAGCATTAGGCTTAACCATTGCGATTGATGACTTTGGTACCGGATACTCAAGCTTAAGCTATTTGAAACGCTTCCCAATTGATACCTTGAAGATTGATCGTGAATTTGTACGTGATATAACTGAAGATCCTGACGATGCTGCCATCACTAGCGCCATTATAACCTTGGCTCACAGTTTAGAGCTTAACGTTGTGGCTGAAGGTGTTGAAACCCAAGCGCAATTGAATTTCTTACGTGAGGGGGGTTGTGATCAAGTACAGGGCTTCTTGCTCAGTAAGCCACTGAGTGCGGTTAATTGCCTTGCATTATTAACGCAAGACAAAGTTAAGATTAGTCATTCATAAGGCAAAATAAAAGCTCCATTTAGGAGCTTTTATGTGTATTTTACTGATTGAATAAGCTATAAACTACGGTGCAACACGTTCAACGCGTTTTACCCAGCCTTGCGGTGCAGTAACGTTGCCTTTTTGTAGCTCAGTAAACAGCTTATAAATACGCTGAATATTAGGACCTACCTTACCGTCGCCAACGGTCAAAACCCGACCATCTTCGAAGATATATGAACTGACAGGCGATACCACGGCAGCAGTACCAAATCCACCCGCTTCAATAATTTCACCCGCTTCAATATCAGCAATGAATTTATCTAACATCACCGTTTCTTGTCTTACTTCACAACCCAGCATATCCCCAAGTCCCATAATGGACTGAGAGGTAATGGATTTTAAAATGGTGTCTGTGAATGTCGGAATAATCACAGTGCCATCTTTTAAAATGTGAAAGTGATTCATCGCGCCAGCTTCTTCAATTTGAGTATTAGTTGAATCTAAATACAATACCTGCGATGCGCCATATTCTACAGCCGCTTTACCTGCACGCAGTGAAGCAGCATAGTTACCAGCAGCTTTTGAAGCACCAGTACCACCAGATACTGCACGGTGGTACTTAGTACTGATTAACAAGCGAATACCATTATTAACCCCAGAGGCATAATACGCTCCAGATGGGCTTAGCATGACGCAGAATGTATATTGCTGACTAGGGCTAACAGACAAACGATCTTCTGTTGCAAAAATAAAAGGTCGAATGTATAAACACGCACCTTGTTGCTGTGGGAACCACAAACGGTCAACATCAATAAGGGCATTAATTGCCTTTACTTGCATACTTTCATCGATATTCGGAATACACACGATATCGGCAGAACGGTTCATGCGCTCAGCGTTTTTATTTAAGCGGAAGGTGTAAATCTCGCCATCTTCGTGCATAAAGGCTTTAGCGCCTTCAAAAATTGATTGGCCATAATGCAATGACATTGCACCGGGTGCCATTTCAAACGGGCCGTAAGGAACTATGCGCGGATCGCACCATTGACCATCACGATAATCCATCAAAAACATGTGATCAGTACGAAGCTTACCGAAACCCACATCGCCTTCAGGCTTAAATGGCTCTGTGCGGCGCTCTGACGCTGATTTTAAATTATATTTTATGTCCATTGCATACCACCTTAAAAACTGAGCTTGCAGACTATGGAGGCTAGAGAATAATGTCAAGTCGCAGCCCTAGATCCTAAATCAAAATACGTCAATTGAACGTAACAAGCATCAATATATTTATTCATACTGCAACAGACAAACTGTCAGTGCATATCTCATTCTGTCACTAGCCTAATCACAACGCATCAATCAAGATTAATCAAAGTTATGTCACCAAGAATGATTATCCATTTATGGCTAACTTGCCACTGCTGCAATCACCGAAATTTCAACCAAGTATTCAGGTTCGGCAATCGCTGCTTGTACACAAGCTCTTGCAGGGGCATGCCCTTTGGGTAACCAGTTGTCCCACACTTGATTCATTGCATCGTAATCAGCCATATCTTTAAGGAAAATAGTGGCTGATAAAATATGATCGCGTCGACTACCCGATTGTACGAGCAAGCTTTCGACCTCTTCAAGCATGGTAATAGTTTGGGTATTAATATCGGTGAACTTATCTTTAGCCACCTGGCCGCACAGATAAACGGTATTGTTGTGGATCACAATACTGCTCATGCGAGTGTTAACATCGAGTCGGGTAATTGTCATAAAAAGGTCTTTTACTGTCTTGGTTAGCAGATGAAAATAGCGCGATCTGAGATAAAGCACAATATAGTACGATTTATTGAATATATTTTAGCCACTTAGTTTTAAAGGCTATTCCTATAGGCCTTGTCACTGCTAGAATCGGGTTTCCATCCAGAAACGTATAGGACTCCCCATGAGCCTTGAATTATTGTCCCAACTGGAAACCAAAATCCAGGCAACTCTCGAAAATATTGAGCTACTAAAAATGGAGCTTGATGAAGAGAAGCAAAAGAACGAAGCGTTGCTTTCACAGCAACAAGAATTGACACAAAAAAACCAACAATTGCAGCAAGACCTAAACTCTTGGAGTGATAAGGTCAACGGCCTTGTTGGTTTATTGAATAACGAAATCTAAATGGATTGATACTGCTTTGATTGTATTTCAATCAAGGCATTTAATTCACTGATAGCCTGCTTAACTTTCGGCAGGCTTTTTTTCGTCTGTAAAAAGCGCCCTTTATCAAACTCGAGTAACCCTAAGTCTTTTACCCAAATCACGCCACTCAAAAAGATCCTAGCATGCTTAACTATCAATTTAGGTGCATAAACAGGGAACATTCTCATACGACTTCCTCCAAGAAAATACATGCACAAGGTGCAATGAAATAACGACGATAAGCCATGTATAAGTCGGAAATGTAAATGTTCAAAGCAGATATAAACCACTATTCACTTTCTTGTTAAGCACAACTTCAATGTCATCAAGTTTGACCACATGATGCCGAAAGAGTTTCATTAACATGCTATTTTTTATTGTTCTGATAAATCCCATAAATCTCAAGTGACACTTTAATGCCGCTTGCCAATATTTTGACGCCATGTTAAGATCTTTGATGTTACTCAGGGTAAAAAAGAGTCATTTGACTCATCTCCGTATCGTCTTTTATAGACATACGGTTTTTTTTTGCCTGCGATAAACTTCGACTCCGCGCAATCAACATCCCGCCTAAACCACAGCATCAGCCTCTTGTTTAAAAATATGAGTATTGTTTGATAACCTTTGCTGAAATTTAGACAACAAAAAAGGAGCCGAAGCTCCTTATTTAACAAACATAAGTTGTGTAGATTACTTTTTGTTCATTGATGTTAAGTAAAATGCGATATCAATTAATTCATCATAAGATTTAATCGAGCTGGTTTCGACGCGATATTTGCCGTTAACTACTAATGTTGGTACACCAGAAATTTTAGCATTTTCAGTATCACGCTTCATTTTCGACATCTGTGCGTTCACCATAAATGAACTTGCCGCTGCATCGTAAGCTTTACCATCTACGCCATTAGCGATAAATACTGCTCTGATATCGTCTGCGCGAGTAAATTGCTGACGCTTGTCGTGGATAGCGCTAAATAAAGCTGCGTCCATTTTTTTCTCGACATTTAACTGCTGAGCAACCGCAAAAGCACGTGACATTTCTACGCCCATTTCACGACCGATAAACTCAACGTGGGACTGATTAAATGTGACACCTTCAGGTAAGTTCGCTTCAATTTTAGGCACTACTGTTTTAGAAAAATTAAAACAATGTGGACAATAGAATGAGAAAAACTCAGTAATTTCTGGCTTGGCAGTTTCAGGGCCATCATTAATAACCGTGTAATGTACACCTTCTTTATAATCGGCAGCCATCGCAGCCATAGGCGCTAGCAGGAGTGCAGCAGCCATCAGTAATGCTTTTTTCATTTTACTTCCTTCTAAATAGGCAAAAATATAAATACGCTGGCTCTATCATAGTCTAGCGTTAGCCTGTAACTCAATCGCTAGTCAATTGTATTTGTAACTAAATACTATTAGGTAGTGATTATGAAATATTGTTAATTAAAACTAGGTAAACTCAATGGTGGCTCATTAAGCGCAGATAACTGCTCCTTAAACGCCAGAGTTTGTTGTTCCCAATACTTAATATCGCCAAACCATGGAAAATTCATCGGGAATGCAGGGTCATCCCAGCGCTTGGCTAACCACGCATTATAATGCACCATCCGGAAAGCCCTTAACGGCTCAATGAGTGCCAACTGTCTCGCATCAAAATCACAAAACTCTTGATATCCCTCTAATAAAATATCAATTTGTAATAATTGCTGCTGACGATCTCCGGTCAACATCATCCATAAATCTTGTACTGCTGGCCCTTGCCTGGCATCGTCTAAATCAACAAATCCAGGTCCATCTGGTGTCCATAAAATATTACTAGGGTGTAAATCTCCGTGCAAGCGTATAGAGGTAAAATTGTGCTGCTGCCATATCTGCTTGGCTTTCTCTAAAACTTGCTCTACTACGGTGAAAAAAGCTGTCTGCATCGAACTGGCAACAATACCACTTTCGCGTAAATAGCGATAAGACTCATCGCCCAAAATAGCAGGGGTCAGCGATTCACGGTATTTAAAAGGCTGCATTGCGCCATATTGATGAATTCGGCCAATAAAGCGGCCAACCGATTCAAGTTGTTCAAGATTGTCTACTTCAAATGCCCGCCCGCCAATAGACGGAAAAAGACCAAAACGATAACCTTGATACTCAAATAAGGTTTTACCTTCAATAACGACAGGAACGGCAATAGGAATATCTTCTGCCGCCAATGCCAAGGCATAATCGTGCTCTTCTTGAATTTGTTCATTGCTCCAACGATGCGGCCGATAAAACTTCACCACATAACGAATGCCTTGATCGCAGCGGAATTGGTACACCCTATTTTCGTAACTGTTTAATGCTAATAGCCCCGTCTCAGGGAAGACGCCGATGCTTTCGATGGCATCTAAAATGAGATCGGGTCTCAATGCCTGAAAATGAAACTCTGCGCCTGTACCGTTGTCCATGTATACCTTCTTAAGCAGTTTGAATATGTGGGGCAAGTAGCGTTAATAAAAACGCTAATACGTCTAACTCATTTGCGCTATCGGTGGAAATCCAACAAATATCACCATAAAACTCATAATGTAACCATAAAGGGCTGCCTTCAAAGTTCAGTAACCATTGATGACGATCTGCGCCCCATTGGCGCTCTCGAATATCACAATCAAGTGCAGCCGCTAGCGGTTCTGCAAATCGTTCAAATTGCTCAAAATCCACTTCAGCTTGAATAACAATACTCAATGCTGCGGGATCTAATTTGGCTGATAATAATTTCATAATCGACTCAGATAAAATACATCAATTAACTGCTACAAGACATTATTAAGCCTTGTCCCCATTTAGGTGGGCGTTTGGCAAAATCTTCCATCTCAGGTTGTTCGTCAAAAGGACGTTGTAAAAGTTGTTGAAGTTGCAATAACTTGCTGTTGTCGCCATTTTCTTCAATCTCGATAATAGCTTCCTGGGCAAGGTAATTGCGCAAAATATATTTAGGGTTGGCACTATTACGCTCACATTGCCATGCATTCACATCCGCCACTTCACCTACTCGGTTTTGATAAGCTTGATGCCAAGTATCAAAACCAGCAAGGTCGGCCATATCGTCTCGTAAACTAGAATGCACACTACTCGGGTCTAGTTGGCCAAAACGGCGTAAACTATTGGTATAGTCAAGTTGGTTAGTTTCGAGTAATCCGGTTAATTGCCCCACAAGCTGCAAATCTTTGTTATCGAATTCGGCCTGTTCCTCTGCATTAACAACATTTGGGTTAATATTGGATTGAGAAAGGCCTAACTTAGCGCGCATGAGTAATAAATACTGCTGAATTAATTCAAATTGATACGTATTTAGCGCTGCGATTAAATCATCCGACTCGATAATAGGCGTTAATGTTTGCGCCAAACGCTTGAGGTTCCATAATCCAATTCCTGGTTGCTGGCCAAAGGCATAACGACCTTCGTGATCGGAGTGATTACAGATAAAGTCTTCTTTAAAGGTGTCTAAGAAAGCAAATGGGCCAAAATCGAAGGTATCACCAAGTATCGACA
Source organism: Shewanella sp. SR44-4 (assembly GCF_014163715.1). Classification (NCBI taxonomy): domain Bacteria; kingdom Pseudomonadati; phylum Pseudomonadota; class Gammaproteobacteria; order Alteromonadales; family Shewanellaceae; genus Shewanella; species Shewanella sp. SR44-4. The sequence goes on from NZ_JACJDU010000025.1 coordinate 50,846, forward strand.
TATTGTCGGTATTCATCACCCCGTGAGCAAAACCAACAGACTGCCAATGAGCAATCATTTTAGCGGTAGACTGCACCACCTCATAAAACCATTTTTTGTAACCTGCTGCATCGGTTGATAAATGTGGAAAATGCTGTTGAATGGTAAAATTAACTAATTGAGTCAGTTTGGCTGCATCGCCTTGCTCGCTATGAAAGAAATATTCAAAATGGCCGAACCGAATGTGACTTTTTGCCAAACGTACCGTTATTGCGGCCGTTTCTTGGCTTTCGCGCCATACGGGTAAATCGGAACCAATAACTGCTAACGCACGGCTGGTAGGTACATTTAGCGCAGCAAGCGCTTCGGATACTAAAAACTCTCGAACTGCTGAGCGCATTACCGCCCGACCATCACCTTGGCGAGAATACGGTGTTGGACCGCCGCCTTTTAACGCGACATCCCAAGCCCCATTTGGACCAATAGCTTCACCTAATATAATTGAACGACCATCGCCCAATCTTGGTGTATAGCCACCAAATTGATGGCCACTATAAACTTGAGCGTAATAACTGGCACCAGGAGCTGCATAGTTGGCCGATAATTGCATCAACAGTTCAGTATTGGGTTTTGCTAAACCAATTAATTGAGCCGCGTCATCACTCCAACCCAGCCAATGAGGATTACTGATGGGTAAAGGATAAACTTGCGAATAAAAGCCTTCTAGTTGCTCAAAAAAATCTTGCTTAAACTGCATTATGCTTTGTACCCACGACCTGATTTTCACACTGCAATTGTTGCTTTTCATCTATCTGACACAACTCGCCACATGCAAACGCTTGCTCTGCAGGCACTGACGAGGCTTGCAAGCGTAACATTCCAGCACCTTTAGCTTGGCATTGCTCCAATGAATCGTAAAAACCGGCAATGTGGTCTTGCAGTACTATTTGGGTCGGTATAGGTGTTCGATCTGCAACATAAAATAAGGTCCATTCAGGTGTACGAATACAACCGGCAAGTAAAACTACTGTGGCAGTAAACAGCAATGTTTTTGTTAATGTACGAGTCATTAATGTCATTTTAAACCTTGAAAGCATTGGATTTGAAGCAACAAAAAAGCGAACCAAGGTCCGCTTTCCTTTTGAATATCATACCTGATATCCATCCAACAGTATTGATTAGCCTATTAGCTCGCTTTGGTTTTGGCCTTTTCTATCCGCTTTATGCGTCCTTCAAAGCCAGTGACAGTGCCGTCGGTTAGCTGGTATTCAAGCGCTTGCTCGCACACCTTAATCGCCTCATCAAACTGACCAACATCATTTAACAATGTCGATAACTGCATAAACGCTGGCGATTTGATTTCATCAGTGCTTTTTTGAGAGACATATTGTTGATGTAATGAGCGATATAACCCTACATAGGTTAATTGTAACGCCGCACCATATTGACAATAATCGCTCTGTTTACGCATTTTATAGCAATGATTAATCACACTGGCTAAGTCATTATGCTGGCTTTGAAGATCGTTAGCGTTATTGGCAGCATCAACCTGTTGCAGAAAACTTTCGCTGGCCCAATCGCCTTCAACACGGTTTAGACTCAAGGACAAGCCTTGATCACTTGGCGCATCAACCTCTGCAGTAGCAGATACTTTAGGCTCGGCATCTGCATTGCTCACGTTAGCATTGTTCTCGCTAGCATTGTTCTCACTAGCTTTGCTCTCGTTTGCAGCAGCAACATCCTTAGGGGCAACTTCAGGCGCAGAAACCACCTCAGTGACTATACTTTCGGATTTAGGAGTTTTGGGCTTAGTCGGTTCCGGAGCAATTTCGACAGCATCAACTGGCTCACCAAGCAGCTCAACTGGCGCTGTTGGCTTTTCGCTGAACTCGTCAACAGGATCAACATCAACTGAAATAAGTTCATCGGTCTTCACTGTAACCTCAGTTAATACCTCATCTGCTGCCGACTTATCCATAACGACATGCTCAGACTCTGCCATAGTCGTATCGTCTGCTGCCGTTAAAGGTTGAGCAACCTCACTTGATGAATGCGATGTGGCATTACGATCGGTTTTATCACGTTCTTGTTTTGCCACCGCTTGAGTACGTCTGTACAAATACAGAGCAATTGCAATCAATATGACAGTTAAAATTACCTTCATTAGGCTTCCACCTTGCTGATTATGTGCCAGAGCACATTGTTTTAACTCACTCACAACAGCATTCATTGTGAGGCAATGTAATGGTTTAATGATACTGCGCTGTTTTTTTAAGCACTAGCCATTATTATTTCAATGTACACTATAAAATCAAGTATTTATCTATTTTAATCTGTAACAAGTCGTAGACCACTCGCCATTTCGCATCAGTTTTAATCATTTTTGCGATCTCAACCTCAAAAAAAGGACATTTTGAGCCAAAGATCAAAGTTAAATAAGCGGAGTTTGTCAGCTACTATTGCCAAGTTTACACTACTAATATCCGACTGTTTTACTAAGGTATTTAATAAGAGATAACACTATGGATGATACAGAACTATTAAGCGGTAAATTACTCTACGAATTTCGAACCATGCAAGCTATGGTCGAAATCTACTGTAAAGCGCACCATCCTCTTAAACCCTCCCAGGGTGTATGCCTGCAATGTAGTGAGTTTTTAAGCTATGCCAATACTCGACTCGATCGGTGCCCCTACGGCCAAGACAAGCCCACTTGCAATAAATGCCCGGTGCATTGTTACAAACCTCATATGAAACAAAGAGCACGTGAAATCATGATGTATGCAGGGCCAAGAATGCTGTTACCTCATCCAATCTTTGCCATTAAGCATTTATTGGCAGAACGCAAACCGGCACCAGGCCTGCCGCCAGAAAGAGTTTCAAACAGACATTTACGTAAAGTAAAGCAAAGTTAATAACCGAGAACTACTCGGTTTACACAAAGTAGGTTAGTATTCACTATCGTCAAAGAGAGTGAAAATGAACCAATTTAACGATTTATTCATTCAAACATACTGGTGGCTCTCCTTGCTAGGAGGCATTCATTGTCTTGGAGTAGGCTTGTATGTTCATTATATTTACCAAAGTGCCACCCGCAGCCATAGCCTGTTGGCTGGGATCTTTTTACTTATCGGCTGTTATTTTTTAACCGGTTTACTTACCCCTGAAACCACCCCTATCCCGATACATTTAACCCTTACACTGTTTATCCCTATCTATTTTTTACTAATGCCAATGCTGTATTTATATTGTAAAAGCAGCCTAACAGCACAAGATTACCAACCACTGTTAATCAAACATTTTGGCTTTGCCATTATCATCGCCTTAGTGACCAGTTCAACCATATTATTTCATATTGGTATCGATCCAAAAAATTCCAATAACACCATTGGAACTCTGGGTGAAATAAACAGTATTAATCTATTAGCTGTGGTTTTACCCATCCTATTAATGCTACAAACCTTTGGCTATTTTGGGGCTATTTATCGTTTATTATCCCACTATCGCCCACAATATTTGGCCAATAGGCAGCCTAACTTACAAGTAATACGATTTCGCTGGCTAAGTGTATTAACTATCGGCATTCTCATTAATTGGATACTGCGTATCGTGTTGGTCTATTTACCGTTTTACTTAGGCGACTCCGTTTTATTATTAACCCAAGCGGTAACACGTTTAAGCCTATTATTAACCGTATATGTGTTGGCGTTATATGGCATCCAGCAAGTCACCCGATCGGCCTATTTGCGCGGGTCGCTCAATGCCTCCAACCAAGCTACGCCATCAAGCAAAGAGCCGCACACTGATCCACTGCTGGACGAGGAAGAAATAACTTACTTACATCATTTAATGGTCGATGAGGATGGGCGCGACCCAAACGATAATTCAGCTGTAGAGAGGGATAAAAAAAGGATGAGTAAGACAGAAAACTGACTGATTTCCCCGTACACATCACACTGAAAAAATGTTCAACCGTTTACCGATGCTCGCCGAGTATAAATGTTTATTAACTCGCACCCATTAGGGGTTATGCTACTCTATGGCGAGTTTTACCATGACAATTTAGTCACTGAGGTTATTTATGAAACGTTCAATTAGCTTAGTTTTTTCCAGTTTACTCGTGTTATTAAGCTTCGCGTTTTCAGCTCCTAGTTTTGCAAACGAAGATGCTTATAACGATGCCATCACTAATTTTAAAAAGGCCAATGAAAGCCGACATTTATTTAATACGGCTTATGGTTATGCAGTCTTCCCAACCGTAGCCAAAGGCGGTATCGGAATTGGTGCCGCATATGGAAATGGTCGTGTATATCAAAGCGATGCTTATATGGGGGATTCCACATTAACCCAACTATCTATTGGCTTTCAGTTAGGCGGACAAGCCTATAGTGAAATTATCTTCTTTAAAGATGCCAAAGCTTATAATGAGTTCACCAGCGGTAGCTTTGAATTTAGCGCGCAAGCGTCAGCAGTGGCCATTAACGTTGGTGCCAATGCGCAAGTTGGTACTACAGGTAATTCAGCAGGCGCAGGACAAGCAGGCAGTAATCATGCCGCAGCCGCAGCCTATATCAATGGTATGGCGATATTTACCGCCGCAAAGGGTGGGTTAATGTTTGAAGCCGCTCTTGCAGGTCAGTCGTTTACCTTTGATGGCAAGTAACCACTGCGAGTCTTAACACTCGTTAAGTACATAACATTCAGGCTGCCATTGGCAGCCTGAATTATTTGGAATAAGTGGTTTATTATCGCAGAGTCCAAACAATGGCATTAGCATATACACAGCGGTCAAATTAACCTTGCTGATGCATTTGTGGACAACCTTCTCGTCATCCCGGTAATGCTTTTGAGCCAGGATCCAGGTTTATTCTTTTATGTTTGGTATTGATGGCCTGCGGCCACTAACGTCGTGGCCTTCGCCCACACCAGACTAACATCGCAAGGTTCCACCCTGCACGGGCCAAATACTTTGTCATTCCGGCAATGTTTTTAAGCCGGAATCCAGCTTTTTCATACGTTGTACTTATGGCCTGCGGCCACTAACGTCGTGGCGCTTCGCCCACACCAGACTAACATCGCAAGGTTCCACCCTGCACGGGCCAAAAGGGGATCAACAGCAATCCCCTCTTGGATCACCCCTGCCGTTCCGGCAACATTTTCGCTATTTAACCAAACAACAGCAGCGAAAAAATTGCCACGGAAATTTATCCAGCTTGAAACCTCATTTGAATCCTACCTCGGCCTTATTCAAAAATGCTAACGCTTCCGATGGTACATCCTGTACCGCGAAAGCTAAGCTCACATCCATGTGAGCTTCACGCTATTTTCTTCAACGGCCTCAAGTTCAGAGGTGAATTTATCCATTTTCAATCATGACTTCTGACTCATTTATGGACATAAACAAGTTTGAAATAAAGCCTCAACAATGCTTTAGATATTAGAAAATGTATGGACATGCCCCGAAATTTTTTATTTATGTTCAATTACCCACCATTGACCCAATATGGGTCAATGGTGGGTAATACATGACTTATAAGCTTCCCACAACTGCAGATACTACTCTCTGCGTTTTTTTAATAACTTAAAGTAAACATCAAGTGCGGTAATATCAGCCAACAATTCATCAATATCTGGCATTTCCGTAACACCTAAACCAGTAGCGGTATCATGACCTTCAAAGAAAGTGCTGCACTTCTTCATTCCTTCACTAATGGTAGCCACATCCTCTGGCGTACTATCAACTATATATCGAATATTTTGTGTTTGAACAGCACGACTAAACCGTTGCACAACATTTCTAATTAACCATTCTTCAACTAATCTCTCCCACGTTTCACGCATTTTACCGTAGATATGTTTAGCATCTCGACTATAAATATCTTCAATAAAGTCATCTCGTTTAGTGTACCGTCTAAGCTCTACTTCTAACTGCCTCAACTGGCCTATCCTGTCTACAGTTTTTAAAGTGTCCCAAGGTGGCCTCCCTTGCGGAAACCCTGAGAGCTTGCCTCTACGAGTGATAGACTGGATATTAATCGGATTTGAGGATTCCTCACTCAACATCATCAAGAATGGCAAGTCGTGTGTAAGTACAATCACCTGCCTATGTAGTGCTTCATCTGCAATACGTTTAGCAAACTTGCGTCTCCACTTATGGTCTAATGAATTAACTGGATCATCAAAAATGATGGCAGACTTTCGATTATCAATCGTTAACTCAGCCATAAAACCAGCTAGTGCGATACACTTTTGCTCACCCTCACTGGCGATATGTCCTATTTTTGACGCATTATTTGAAATCTGTAGAGTCAATTTTTGCTGGCCAGCAGAACCTTGAGTTTTAGTTTCTACATCAAAACTTTTAAAGCCCAACGCTGATAACTCATTGGCAAATGCAGTATTAATTAACCCCAAACTGCCAGTTTTAGCCAGCTCGGATATAAACCGTGTAATAAGTGAAAGATTGGTAGTAGATAAAGCTGAGTTAAAACGTCCAAGCATCTTAATACGGTTCATTTCTAAAATGATATTTTCTTTATGTGCCGATAACCGCTGTCGATCTTCAAGCTCTATCAATCTGTCTTGCATAAGCTTAATTGACTGGGTTAACGAACCATCATCAACAACACCATCCCTTTTCGCTTTTATAGCTTCAACTTGCTGAGATAGCCTCTGTACAAATCTCATATCGAGTTCTGGATAACTAAATGTTGGTTCAGCAGATGTGAGGTTGCTCTTCCTATCTGACAATTGCTGTATACAGGTGTTAAATTGTTCCATGGCATCATTTGCAGATTGCACTAATTCCTCAAGAACACCGCCATACGGTTTAAGGTCAAAGCTCAATTGAGCTATGAGATTCATCTGTAAAGTTAAAGTAGTCGTTGCCTTATCTGCATCTACCAGAGACTGGTTAGTAATATAATCAGCGAACCTAGCCATCCTTGCCGCCGCTTGACTTCCGATCGGTTGTATACACGTAGGACAGTGTTCATTTTCAACTGGTGGGAAAGTTTTATCATCACCATTACTCATTATGAAGTTCTGAGCATGACTCCACATTTCTTTCCAAGCCTCATTGCCGATACCTTCAATTGGTAAACCATTTAAAGTGCTCCGCCGTACTTGTTCAGCAACTTTTAACTTGGTTAATTTATCATCATACGACGCACCAAGTCTGGCTAAATTAACATCACCTAGTTTTTCATACAGGTTGGTCAGAAAATTCAGTAACGGTTCACGGTGTTTTAATTTGGATTCATAAATAGCTTTTACTTGAGCAGGTGTTTTTCCACTTAGTTCTATCACATCTTTCTTTAATAGAGCTATTTCTGGCAACTCATCTTCACCACCGCATCGAGCATCTAATGTAGTTTGTGTTGCAGTAACTAGCGAATTACAAAAAGCACTCACTTTAGATAATGGATTTAAATCAGGTATTCTGTAAGGGGTGCTAAATGGTGCTATTTCACGAGTTAATTCGTCCTTCACAAATTGACAAGCTCTACTCAACTCATCCAATAATCTTACTTCTGCTGGTTTGTACTCAACACTGTCTGTTTTAGAAATGTAGTGTGTTGCAGAGTGAGAATCAAATACTCTTATAGACTTCAACTCAGGACTTGGTTTACCACCAATAGTCCAGATATTTTCAACTACTGCAGCACCTCCAATAGACACTCCTAAAGTAGCTTGTGATGGAATAGTTGAAGGATTGAAAGCATTGGTTGTAATAACAGGGACATCACCGCGAGTTAAACAAGCACTTTTCATTATCCTTGCATAGCTAGATTTACCAGCACCATTATCTCCATAAACGGCCGTTAAACCCTCAATTGGAAAGTTTAGCGTTACATCTTCAATTAACGATGAGACATTTTTTACATTGCCTATGCTTGCTAATGTTACTGGCGCAGCTTCGGTTTCAAATCCTGCAACATCAACGAGTTTAATGTAACTAGGATAGTCAACATTTTTTTCAAGCAAACCAAATTCCATTTTTGCAACCTGGTAAATAAGCTGCAAATCTTGCTGTTTAAGCTCTCCCTGCTCCATGACTCTACGAATTACTTGTCTCCACCATAGCGGTTTTTGATCGCTATTTACCCAAGTAACAACTTTCGCTATTTGTGTCATACAAATCCTATTTGTAATATGTATATGCAAATCAATATACTGCTAAAATAAAGCAATTACATTGATTTTAAATAACATACTCAGCTTCACGCATAACCTTGCGATGAAGTGACTTTTACATCAAACCATCTTCACTAGTGGCTGACAGGACTTCAAACAAGCTTGAAGGGTCGAAGCTTGTATTTTCAATCCATTAGAGTAAGTATGGTAAATGTAATTAACAGCAGACTACTCAGCTTTATGAGTTAGCAAGGAATGGGGCAAAAACGAGTTAGTTTTCTTTACTTGGAAATGGACCGATTCAACTCTGAACTTGAGGACGTTGAAGAAAATAGCGTGAGCCTGACAGGACGTCAGGCTAGCTTTCGTTGGCCAGGGATGGCCTATCGGAAGCGTTAGCATTTTCGAATAAGGCTGAGGCAGTTACCCAATAAAGTTAAAAGCTGGATCAATCCCCATGGCGACCTTTTCGCTGTTTGAAAATGTTGCGGGGCGGCTGGGAGTTCCAAGAGGGAACAGCCGTTGGTTTCCTCTTGGTCTGGTGTGGGTGAAGCGCCACGACGTTAGTGGCCGCAGGCCATAAGTACATAAGTACATAAGTACTAAGCATAAAATACAAAAAATAAACCTGGATCCCGGCTCACGAGCATTACCGGGATGACGATTAAATTAGCCTGCGTAAGTAGACAACCTATTTATATCCCCAAGGTGCTGGCGGTAATGCTACAGGCTTAGAGAGGTCAAACTCGACTTTAAAATCTCGATCCTCACGACTTAAACGATAAGTAAAAGTATGCGCTTCAATCATCATCTGCCACTCATTAGTGACCGACTGAGTTAAGCCATGTTGCTTGAAGTTGGCAATAGACTCATCGTCCACAGGAAACGTTTGTAAGTTAGCAGTGCCAGTATCGCGTGTATCACCACCATACATAGTCACTTTATCTTCACTGCCATCTTGATGGCGATGATCATGCTTTAAGCGTAATCCGGTATCGGTTTGAGTTATCACCCAAGTGCGAGAGTGATCATCGCCAACATGAAATGGAATACGCAACTGATGATCGGTGCAATCTCTTACATGCATAATTAATGTTTTGCCACTAAAGCCATCTCCTTCACTGCCACCAGCAGTGATTTTACCGGCAAAAGCTTTGCCACAAAGAGCGCTAATCGCTTCAAAAAATTGCTTTTGTTGTACCGAGTTTACGGCATAAGCAGGATTAACCAACATAGCGCTACCACACAGTAATGCACCACTGAGATATGCGCTAAGCCTAATTAACGTTGGCATAATGATCATTCCTTGTTTATCAAACCATTGAGTAATTTAATCAATAAAGTGCAGTTGTGTAACACAACGGCTACTGAGCAGACTAAATTAAAAGACGAAAGTACCGAACAAGATTACCTTGTTATTGAATCTATTGCTGCTAGAAAAACAAAACCCGCAAACGTTAATGCGGGTTTTTATGACAATAAGTTAACGTGTTAGCTTACTTAGCGTATTTAGACTTAGTCGCCCAAGTGGTCGCTTTAGCTGGACGCTTGGCGCCTTGGCTTGTGGGCGCTTGCCCTTTTGCCGCTTGGCCCGAAGCCTTAGCTGGAGACTTTGGTTTCTGCCCTACTGGCTTAGCACTGCCTTTATCCGCTTTAGTGTTACCTTTACGGTCTTCAAACTGATCGGCAGAAAAACGGGTCATGGCTTTTTGGCCGCTTTGTTCTTTCGCTTTAGCCGATGGCTTTTGGCCCCACTTCACTTTAGTTTGCTCGTTACGCGTTTCGGGTGGTACCAAATGATTTGGACCATTACCAATTAACGACTCTTTACCCATAGCAACTAAGGCTTCACGGATCATCGGCCAGCCCATTGGGTCGTGGTAACGCAACAAGAATTTATGCAATTTACGCTGACGACCTTTTTTAGGCACTGTCACTTGTTCACTATCATGCTTAATGTTTTTCAGTGAGTTAAGTTCGGTATGATAAATCGTGGTCGCATTTGCCATCGGAGATGGATAAAAGTTTTGCACCTGGTCGAGCTTAAATTTCTGCCCTTTTAACCATAATGCCAAATTAACCATGTCTTCATCGGTAGTACCAGGATGCGCCGAAATAAAGTACGGAATTAAAAACTGTTCTTTACCCGCTTCTTTAGAAAACTTATCAAACAGTTCTTTAAACTTGTCATAGGTTCCCATACCTGGCTTCATCATTTTACTGAGCGGGCCTTCTTCGGTATGTTCAGGAGCAATTTTTAAATAACCACCCACATGATGTTTAGCTAACTCTCTAATATATTCTGGGTTTTCGATAGCCAAATCGTAACGAACACCCGAAGCAATTAACACCTTTTTAATACCAGGTACTTCACGTGCCGCTTTGTATAAGTCGATGGTGTGTTTATGGTCGGTGCCTAAATGGCCGCAAATAGACGGGAACACACATGATAAACGTCGACAGGTTTTCTCCGCTTTCTCACTGGTACAACCTAAACGGTACATGTTCGCCGTTGGGCCACCCAAGTCAGAAATAACGCCGGTAAAGCCTGGCACTTTTTCTTGAATATCTTTAATTTCTTTGATGATCGACTCTTTCGAGCGACTTTGAATAATGCGTCCTTCATGCTCGGTAATCGAACAGAATGAACAACCACCAAAACAACCACGCATGATATTGATTGACGTCTTAATCATGTCGTAGGCAGGAATTTTTTCTTTGCCGTACACAGGGTGCGGGATGCGTTGATAAGGTAAATCGAATACTGCATCCATTTCGTCGGTGTTTAATGGCCACGCAGGTGGATTTACCCATACACCACGGTTGGCATCATGTGGCTGAAACAGCGCACGAGCACAGCCTGGGTTTTGCTCTTGGTGCAAAATACGCGAGGCATGGGCATACAAATACTTGTCTTCGCTGACCTTGTTATAGGCAGGAAGCAGTACATAGGTTTTTTCCCATGGCTTTGGACGAGGCGGTTGAACGCTAATGGCTTTAGGTGCCTCGTTATCAAAAATCTTTTCGTCTGTTGGACCTGACAAATTACTGCAACCAACATCATCAGCACCATATGGGCTAGGTAATGGCTCAATTTTATGTAATTGGTCAATTTTGCGTGAATCCATGCCACGCCAACCGGGCATAGGCTCTTTACGCATTGTTGCGGTACCACGAACATCGTCAATATCGCCAATGGCCTCACCCGCAGCAATACGGCGTGCAACTTCCATTAATGGTCGTTCAGCATTGCCGTAAATTAAAATATCGGCTTTGGCGTCAAAAATCACACTGCGACGCACTTTATCTGACCAATAATCATAATGGGCAATACGGCGTAGGCTGGCTTCAATGCCACCGATAACAACGGGTACGTCTTTAAAGGCTTCTTTACAACGCTGGGTATACACGGTCACGGCACGATCGGGGCGTTTGCCGCCAATATCACCAGCAGTGTAAGCATCATCATGACGTAACTTACGGTCAGCGGTGTAACGGTTAATCATCGAATCCATGTTGCCAGCGGTTACCCCAAAAAATAGATTTGGGCGACCTAGCTGCATAAAGTCTTCTTTGTTTGACCAATCAGGCTGCGAAATAATACCCACACGGTAACCTTGGGCTTCTAACATTCGCCCAATCACCGCCATACCAAAACTTGGGTGATCAACATACGCGTCGCCAGTCACGACAATAATATCGCAACTATCCCAACCTAAAATATCCATCTCTTTACGAGACATGGGTAAAAAAGGTGCTGTTCCGTAGCATTCAGCCCAAAACTTTGGATAATTAAATAACGTTGACTCAACTTGCATGTATATGACCTACATAAATGGGGAAAACCAGCCTAGCTGATCCGATGACAACATCAGCCTACGGCTGAATTTAACGGACGCGGAGTATAGCAGTACAGCGACACTAAGTGTGACTAAAAAAACACCAAAAGTGAAATATTTTTATCCTTTTATAACCTTGTAAAACACGTGGGAATATTGCTATTCCCTTATGCTTTCAATGTTATAACCCAATAAAGAAGCCAATATTAGCAACCGCTAAGATTAATAGTACTATCCAAGTCGTTAATACACCCCAAAAACGGCCGAAGTGATGGCCGCCTTGACCTTGGTTTAATCCAATAGCATGTAATAAACGCGCCACAATCCAAGCTGTGCCCAAACAGTGTATCAAGTAAACCGGCATGCCATTCAATTCAGCCAGTGCTAACAAAATGAGTACTATGGGTGCATTTTCAATTAAATTGCCATGAGCTCTGATCGCAATGGATAATCCTTGATGGCCACCATCACCGATACCTATTTTATTCACTCGACGAAATTTAACCACTTTGTAAGATAATGCTAAAACCAACAACGCTGTTAGGCCCGCATATAAACCCGATATCATCAATGTCATGTGTTATTCCTTAAGTCGTCTATATTATTGTTATTATACTAATCTTTGATTTGTTGATGTTATCACTACATTTTGAATCAGTTTGGCTGTAAACACACGCCTTAATCGGTTAATATTCGCGCCAAAATAAGCTCAATACCTTAACAAGAGTGACTACTGCCCAGTGGATAATCAGGATTTTTTAGAAAAACGTAGATTTATCATTAAACTAGGTAAGTACCTGCATAAATTTGGTACTCCTGCGTATCGCTTAGAATCCCACTTACAAACGGTATGTAATACCCTTGGTATTGAAGGATATTTTTTAATATCGCCCACATCGATGACATTTGTACTCCAACATGACACTGAGCAAGAATACAATCACGTTGCACGCGTTAAACCTGGCGACTTAGATTTAGGCTCGTTAGCACGTACCTTTGAATTGGTTGAAGAGCTCAGTTCTGGGCAGCGAACCTTGCAAGAAGCATTAGAACGCTTAGAAGAAATCGCCAATAAACCCAATCCTTATGGCCATAAACTGACGCTGTTAGCTTTTGGATCCAGTGCGGGTGCTTTCGCCATGTTAATGGGTACCGGTTGGCATGACGTTTTTTGGTCAGCTATTTTTGGTTTACTGGTATACAGCTTAGTTTTTTGGGCTGAACGCTCAAAACGTATCGCAGAGATGCTCGAACCCATGGCGGCGGTAGTTTGCGCTATCTTAGCGTCAGGGATTGCGCAATTAGACCCGAGTATCAATTTACCCGTAACCATTTTATCGGGGATTATTATTTTTGTTCCCGGTCTTGCACTCACTCTCGGCTTAGCGGAACTTGCCGCCCGCGATTTAATCTCCGGTACGGCACGTATCATGGATGCTGTGATGCAGTTATTTAAACTGTATTTTGGTGCTGTGCTTGGCATGACCATTGGTAAAGCCATCTTTGGTGAAACTATCTATGTAGAACCTATACCGTTGCCTCGTTGGGCGATTTGGTCTGCGGTGCCGTTATTGTCGATGTCGTTGGTTATTATCTTTAAAGCACGCTTAAAAGATTCCCCTTGGGGCATATTTGCCGGCATTGTGGCATTTTTCTCTGCCATGTTAGGCGGGATTTATCTAGGTGAGTCTATTGGTATTTTTGTCGGTGCACTAGCCGTGGGCATCTATTCAAATCTGTATGCGCGCTGGATGAAGGCGCCAGTGTCGATTGCGTTACTGCAAGGCATCGTTATTCTGGTCCCTGGTAGCAAAACCTATATTGGTCTCAATGCATTAATTTCGGGCGAAACCATGCTCAATCAAGCCCATTTAGGCTCACAAATATTCTTAATTTTTATGTCCTTAATCGCTGGGCTTATTTTTGCTAACGTTATCGTGCCCCCTCGCCGTTCGTTATAAATCTTACAAGTTAACATTACCTTCCTATCGGTATTAAAAGGCAGCTATAAACGCTGCCCTTATTTTTTAACAACTCAAATACCCACATAATTTAAATGGATTAATGAAATATTTATTCAAGCTAAATGCTTGACTATTATGTTATTCAGGTATGATATGAAACAAAGAGGCAACATAAAAAGTTCATATTGAAAACAATAGTTCTATTCTTACTGGCCTCTCAAAAACATAACAATAAAAATAAGGACGAAGCTATGCCAATCATATTTATGGCAGTATTTTTTTTCGTCATCCTGCTTTCTTCGTCTGCTGTTCAAGCAACTATTGCTGACAGTGAAGCACAGTTAAAAGCCAACGATGACTCTGTCACCACGCCCTCTAGTCCGTCGACAACGAATAAACATGATGTCGAAAAAGTCGCGAACATTGTAGTCGTTAGTCATCCTATTTTTGATGAGTCAGCTCCGGATGCTATTTTCCTTCATCGTTGGGCAAACTATCTGCATATCAATACCAAAGAGTCGACTATTCTCAATAGCTTAAGCTTTGAAAAAGGTGAAAAAATCACTCAGAAAGATCTTCAAGAAGCGCAGCGATTATTGCGCTACGAACCTTACATTCGTGATGCTGATATCAACATTGCCAGAAAAGATCCACTCGCCGACGACAACGTTGAAGACGTGGTATTAGTCGAAACGTGGGATAACTGGTCATTACTGCCAACGGTCAGTTTGAGTAAAAATGGCGGCGACACTAAATACTCGTTTGGCATGAAGGAAGATAACTTACTGGGATTAGGGGTTAAAACTAAAATAAAATACCAGTCAAGTGCCGACCGCACCGGGTATAAGTTTGCCTTTGATGCTCCAGTAAGATGGATTAAACACGGTAATGTGTCGGTCGATTTTTACGACAACAGTGACGGCCAAGCGTCTGCTATCGCCTTTAATAAGCCCTTTTATACTCTTGATACTCAGAACATGTACGCCCTGTCATGGTTAACGGATACCCGCATCGACACCATAAGACAAAATGGCCAAGACATTAACGAATTTGAACATGTTATCGATTATGCTAACGTCGGATTTGGTTGGTTAGTCGATAAAACGCCAGATCAATTGCACCGTATTAGCCTAGGGATAACCCAAGACCAACATCAATTCAATAACATCGACGAATACCCCATTTCACCGTTACCTTTTGATCGTGAGTTTGTATACCCTTGGATCAGCTACGAATACCTGCAAGACCAATACACAGTGCTGAACAATATCCACCTGATTAATAATAACGAAGACTTTAACTTAGGTTGGCACCACACTGTAAGTTTAGGATTGGAAACCAATGACGTTGCCGACAATGCTGCTGTGGGCTATCACGTAACGGCTTCAAGCAGTCGCGGTTGGCAGGAAGACAATCAATTATTGCTAATGACCGTTAATGCTCGAACGGATATTCAAACCGGCCAACAAGACTTTTATAATGTCGGTTTAGCCGCTGAATTCTTCCACCAAATCAGCCCTAAGTGGACCGCTTACTCCAAGGCGCGTATCGCAACCTCACACAATAACTATCTTGATCAAACGTTTGCCCTTGGCGACGAAACAGGTGTACGGGGATATCCCAACGACTACCAGCATGGTGACAATCAATGGTTGCTCACGAGTGAAATCCGATACTATCCAAACATCAATTTATATCAATTGGCCGAGTTAGGTTGGGCTGTATTTGCCGATATAGGTCAAGCAAGCGGTGGTCCAGACGAGCAAAACGAAGTTGATGGCCCTATTGGTAGTATTGGTATTGGCGCACGGATTTACTCTTCTAAATCCAGTTACGGTAACGTAGCCCATGTTGATATTGCCGTCCCGATCACTACGGGCAACGACATCAACGCTTGGGAGTTCAGATTTCAAGTGAAAGACCATTTTTAATTAGGCAGACTGTTTGGTTACGATATACATTCGCAAGGCCGTCAGCACTAAATGCTTGAGGTTTTGCCATGTAGACTTGGTAACATCTTTACTGATTGAAGTTGTTAGTGATTTTAGCATTAGCGGAATTGACAATATTGGCATTCATTCTATCTAACTTGGTGACCGATAATAGTCTCAACTGATGGCCACAAAGCCAGCTTTTAACCCTCGGCCAGATAGCAAAAAAGGGCGTAAACAATAAATTGTTTACGCCCTTTTTTTAATTCAGCAAGACGTTAATACAACCCCACTAATAATTCGACATTAAAAGTGATGCGATACCTGCAACACCACTTCTCGTGGTGCACCCGGGAAATGGCCATTACGTTCAGAGAAACCGCTCACGGCATATTCTTTATCAAACAGGTTTTTCACATTTAGCTGAAACTGGGTATCTTGCCACGTAGTTGTCCAGCTCATATCAAACACGGTATAGGGTTTAACACGCTGCGCATCTGCACTCATTTGCTCACTGACATAATCTGCACCCAGTGCAATAGCAGAATTCAAACTGTCAATGTCATAACGCGTCCACAAACCCGCTTGATGACGCGGCGCATTAACAAACTTGCTGCCATCGGCATAGGTATCGCCAATATCGCCTTGAGTAACACGAGTATCGTTATAGGCGTAATTAGCCATAACAGTCCAATTAGGTGTTATATCTCCCACCAACGTAAACTCAAGTCCTTTACTTTCAACTTCACCTAAGCTTACTAACGCAGGGATTCCGTCATCATTGCCCGTGTCAGCAGGATTATTCATGGCGACATCTTTTTTATTAATTTGATACACAGCTAACGTGGTCATCATGCTGCCATTAAACCACTGATTTTTTATCCCTAGTTCAACTTGTTCACCCATTTCAGGTTCTAAGCTACTGTCTTCACTCGCCGTTTCTTGATCGCCAAGCGAGGTCGGATTAAAACTTTCTGCATAATTAACATAAAACGATGTATCGGTGGAGTATTTATAAACAATACCACCACGCGGTGATACATGATTATCACTAAATTCAAATCCAGTTTCTTTATCAAAATCATTAAAGTGATCGTAACGTAGCCCCACCAATAACAACCATTTCTCGCTTAAACTGATTTGATCTTGAACATATAAACCCGCGCGTTCGGTTTTAGTGCCATCACGATCTTGATCTTGTAAGTTATAAGTCGAAGGATCAGTTTCACCGTAATTAAGATCAAAAATGTTTAGATTAGCGACACCATCAGCCTCATAACGGGCACGCCAATAATCATAATCGCTGTTTACGTGATGGTAATCTGCTCCAAATAATAAGGTTTGCTCAATACCAGTATCTAATCGATATACAAAATCTGAAGTCACACTGACTTCTTGGTTAGCGCGATACTGTTTACGATATTCGCGTTTAATGGTTTTATCATCAATATTGGCTTCGCCATCACCATTAACGTCAACCCAACTTTGTGATTCGTGATATCCCTGAACACGCTCGTTATCAAGGTAACGCACTGTGGTATTAACACTTAACTCATCGCTAAAATGATGCTGTAAGTCAGCTTGTAATATTGTTGCTTCAAGGTTTTGATAGTCGGATTTTTCATTAGCGTTATAGCTTGGATCAACCAAAAAGTTACCATCATCGTCAACGGGAACGCCACGCAAACGATTACCACCTAAGTCTTGTTTGATATAATCAATCGTTGTTGTGAGTGTAGTGTCATCGTCAAGTTGAAATAATAATCCACCTGTTAACTCGGTATTTTCAGAGTCGGCATTATTTCGAAAACTGTCTTTTTGCTCATAAAAACCGCCTAAACGATAAGCAATTGAATCCGTTAAACCACCTTTAGAATCAATTGACCCGCCCATACGGTCGTTATCGCCTGTGGTTAATGTCACTTCAGTATCTTGGACAAAACTCGGCTTTTTGCTGACATAATTAATCATGCCGCCAGGCTCACCACCACCGTATAACGCAGCTGCTGGACCTTTTAATACTTCAACTCGTTCAATATTAAATAACTGTGGTACACCGAAACCAGAAAAAGGGTCGCCTCTTACACCGTCATAAAACACATTACTGTCATCACGAAAGCCACGAAAGGTCACCCCTGAATAACTATAAGTGCTCACACCCGCAATAGAGCGGTATAAATCGGTGATTTCGCGTGCTGCTTGGTCAACTATTAACTGTTCATTCAACACCTGCACCGATTGCGGTAAATCCATAATATCGGTTTCAACTTTGGCACCCACAGACGTAGAAGATTCACGATAAAAGGTTTGTGCCCGGCCCATTACGGTAATTTTCTCAATCGACTCTGTCGAGTCTAGGTCGGTCGTGTTCTCGTTCGCACTGACACTCAGTACAGGTAGCAGTAGACTTAACATCCCAATATTAATGACGTTCAAATGCATAACAGCTTACTCATCGGCAACAGTAAAATTTGGCCGCAATATAGCACTAAACACTAATGAAAACCATTCTCATCTGATAATTTACATTTGTGCTTGTTTGTTAACGATAAAGTCAGTTTATGTTTAAAGGTTTTGTTGTTGAATGAGTATTTATTATCGACTAGATCAGGAAGAGCGAGGTGCACAGCTAACAATAGAGTAGAACACTCGTGTTAATAAATCATCCATTTGTAAATACTTAGCGTTCCGACGACGTTTACTGAACGGTGATGTGGTCAAGTAAAACTGTACACAAACAGGGGGCGTTTTATGCAGCCATTTCGGCAGCCGCTGGCGTCATATAATTGTTATAACTATGACCACGTTTTGTATTGTAGTGCTTTAGTATGTAATTCAACGCATCCAGCTTCGCTTCATCAAAATTGTTGTAACCATACTTCGGCATCCATTCTGTTTTAAAACTTCTAAAAAAACGTTCCATTACCGCGTTATCCCAGCAGTTTCCTCGTCGACTCATACTCTGCGTTATTTGATATTTCCACAGCATTTGTCGATATTGAAGACTACTGTAATGGCAACCTTGGTCAGAATGAAACATCAGGTTTTGGGGCCGTCCACGACTTTCAAATGCCATTCTTAATGCTGCACAAGTCAAATCGGTATTCGGGCTGTCAGAGCAAGCCCAACCCACCACTTTTCTCGCATACAAATCCATTACCACGGCTAAATAGAGCCATTTGGTTCCTGACCAAACATAGGTCACGTCACCACACCAAACCTGATT
>NZ_JACJDU010000026.1:0-68731 GCF_014163715.1 Shewanella sp. SR44-4
CTAAGCATAATCTAAGCATAATCATATTAATTTATACCTGTTTTGTAAACCAGTAGAATGAATATTACTAGGCAATAAAAAACATTTTTTAATGCCATAACCCCGATGCATTAAACTAAAAGTATTAACCCGCTCAAGTACCACATAATACTCTTCTATTAACGTAAACGATGCTGCAATATCGGTAATATTCATGTTAACCGACTTGTGATGTCTCATTGAGTTATTCTTTTCGTTTGTTTGAACCAATGAATCTAAGATATAACGCACCCAAAAATGCAGACATAACCGATGCGACCAAGATGGATGTTTTTGCGTTATGGAGATGTTCAGGTTGCCCGTCAAACCCCAGTGTCGCAATAAATGTGGACATGGTGAAGCCTATCCCGGCTATCAGTGAAGCACCAATAATGTGTTGAATATTAACTCCCTTGGGTAATTTACCTATTTTGTAGTGCAGGCCCAACCAGCACGCGCCGGAAATGCCAATAAATTTACCGACTACAAGGCCAAAAATAATCCCTAATCCAACTGGGTATTGGAGGCTGTCGATAAACGAACTAAAACTAAACACTACGCCAGCATTAGTCAACGCAAACAGCGGTAAGATGAAGAGTGCTACAGGTAGATGCAGTACATCCTCCCAACGACGCAGGGGAGTGCCAGCATGTTCTGCTAAATCGCGCACTTCCAGTACCTGTTTATGGTCCTCCTGACTACCAAGAACGTCCACCTCTTCTATTTCTTGCTGAAGAGAGCTGATTGTTGTTTTAGCCTTATCAAGCGACTTTGCCGACGCCAACTTCGGCCGTGCTGGCACCGTCAATGCGATTGCAACGCCAGCAACAGTGGCATGAACACCAGACATGAGCATCATCCACCAGGTTGCAATACCGATGATAATATAGAAAATTGGCTGTCTTACGCCCGCGTAGTTAGCTACTGCCAAAAAAGTAATAAGTAAACATGCGCTAAACAGATAGATTACGGATATTTCCTGGGTATAAAATAGTGCAATAACGAGTATCGCCCCAACATCATCAACGATGGCGAGCCCAACTATGAAAGCCAAAAGACTGGCTGGTATGTATTTTCGCACTATGGTAAGTACACCTAGCGCAAACGCGGTGTCGGTTGCCATTGGGATACCCCAACCGATCTGTGAATCAAGTCCCCAATTGAACAAGGTATAGATCGTAGCCGGTAAAATCATTCCGCCTATGGCACAAATAATCAACATGCGCCGATTTTCAGGTTTAGCGAGGTCTCCGGCTAGCACCTCGCGTTTGATTTCAAGTCCAATCAATAAGAAAAATATCACCATTAAACCATCATTAATAATGTGTTTAAGTGAAGATCGTAACTCAACATCACCCAAAAATATTCCAATCGGGGTGTGCACAAGATCTAAGTAGGTAGAAGAATAGGCTGAATTTGCCCACCATAGGGCCAAGATTGTCGATAACAGAAGAAACAAACTGGAGGTAGTCTGCGCTCGAATAAAACCCGAAAATGGTTCGTGCATATATTCCAAACCACGCTGCAATATATTTTTAGATTCGTTTGCCATATTAATCACCTGTCATCATCTCGCCTAAGAAGTATGTTTATCTTCTGAGTAGAAAATATTTTTAGGCTTTAGGAGTTCGAACAAATACTATAAATTGCGTTTGTTCGATTGTTTTATAACTACTTTATTGAACAAAAACGCTTTACGGAAAAAACTGCATGACCCTGAACTCATAGAGCCTGCATACATGAAAACGCGTTATGGAGCCTTAGCTACATTGCTGTAAACGTAGGGCTGCGCCTATCAATGTTGTTAAGCAGTATATTGAGCAGCAAAATAGACCACATTAAACCGTGTTGCTGTTTTCGCCATACTTATTGGCCATAGCGGGGAATGTTGTCGCGGAGATCAGCCATTATCATGTTAGTTGCTGAATGCGAAACTCATTACGCAAGTCTCCTGCCATTTTGAACGGCGCGAAAGCTAAAACTTGAACACTGTTTTTGATGTCTATCATTTTCGCGTGAATTGTTGGGGAAAAGTAAAGGCGGGATATAAAACCGTGGTTCCCGCTCAAGTATTAAGATGGCATGAGTACAATGCCACCTTTGTTTTGCGCTACAACACGACTTTAGTGTCCTGTACCTGTTGGCGGAGTTTGAGACCATTCCTGCATAGCCTGGTCTCCTGGACGATCAACTTTCACTTTATCGCCCTCAGTTGAGGTTACCCAGCTTAATGGAATGTAATGGTGTTGACCGCCCTTGTCTTTTTTAAGCTTGAGGGTATCAGTGCCCTCCATATGATCTACAGTAGCAAATTGACCATCTTCGGAGCAGACAACAGGCATATCAGGTTTAATTTGGTTGGTTTGAATCATAGTTTCCCCTCAGAGCTCAGTACAAGCCCTTCTATTTATAAATGAGCAATCAGTCATCTGACAAGCTTCAGAAAGCGGAATTGTCTTGGACTTTAACTGAAGTTATTGGTTACTTAATGTTCCCAATCGCACAGTAAAATCATACCCATAAAACTAAATGCAGTCTGTTCGGCAACGAACAGACTGCATTTCCAAGTCCTCTTTTACAATGTTTTCAATCAATAAGATTAGCCAAATCTTGGGTGACTGCGACAATCAATCAAAACTGAATGCTACGAAAATATGAGTACGACAATCACATGTTCGTTGTTTAAGTCGGAGTTTGATCAGCGGTATTACCCTGCCCCTCAAGATCTGAAGTATCAATCTTCTTTGCCAGGACGATATAGAAAGCAGGCAACACATACATAGTTAACAAAGTACCGATACCGAGTCCTGTAGCAATGGTTATACCAATCGCAAAGCGCGACTCTGCTCCGGGGCCCGCTGCAATTAACAGCGGGATCATGGCGACGATAAGCGCCAGCGAAGTCATGATAATAGGGCGAAGTCGAATCGCTGCGGCTTCGATTACCGCGTCGCGCTTGTTGCGTCCCCTTTCCTGAAGTGTGTTGGCAAATTCCACGATAAGAATACCGTTCTTCGCGACCACGCCAATCAATGTTATCAGACCAACCTGTGTGTAGATGTTCATCGACGCAAAACCAAGCATAATGAAGGCCATTGCCCCTGCAATTGACATCGGCACCGATATTAAAATGATAAGAGGATCACGCCAGCTCTCAAATTGCGCAGCAAGCACCAGATAGATAACGAGTAGCGATAAAAAGATAGTCACGATTAACGCACTGCCAGAATTTTCGAACTGTCTAGACTCGCCCTTAAAATCATAGCTGAAGCCCCGAGGTAGGATATCGACCGCCTTGGTTTTCATGAAACTGATGGCATCTCCCATCGACACTGATGGCGCTGGAATGCCTTCGATCGTGACCGAATTCAGCTGATTGAATTGTGTTCTGGATGAGGGTTCTACATCATGCTCGAAGCTAACGACCGAGCCGAGCGGAACTAAATCGCCAGAGTCGGCGCGGATGAAATAATCGTTGAGCGCCGTTGCTGTTTGGCGCGCGTAGCGCTCAACCTGGGGAATAACCTCATACGAGCGCCCCTCCATGTTGAAACGACTAATAAACCCGCCGCCAAGCATACCGCCAAGCGCCTGACCAATTTCCTGCATCGACAAACCGAGATCGGCTACGCGTTCGCGGTCGACCTTTACTCGGGTGACGGGCTTATCGATGTCGATCGATTTCTGCACGAATGTGAAGTTGCCACTCTGCATGGCAGCCCCTACGAATTCATCTGCTATTTGATCGAGTTGAGTAAAATCACTGCCCGAAGTTAGCACAAACTGAAAGGGTAGACCGCCACTCGAGCCAGGCAAGGATGGAATTGGAAATAAGGCGGTTTTCAAACCAGTAATCCCTGCCACAGAAGCCTGCAGTTGAGGCATGATATCAAACTGCGATATATCCCGTTCGCTCCAAGGCTTCATTTTGAAACCACCAAACACCGCATTGGGACTCGTCATACCAACCAGCATGAACGTCTCGTCGTAGCCTGGTACCTGCTCGAAGGCTGTCTGCATTTCTGTGCCATACTTCTGCAGGTATTCGAGTGTGGCTGTCTGCGGTCCTTTACCCTGAAACAAAATGATGCCACGGTCCTCAGTCGGTGCAAGCTCTTTCTGGCTTAGCATCATCATAAAAAAGATCGACACTAGTACGACTACCGCAAACATAATTACAGGTGAGACGGCCTTGACCATGATAGCCAGCGAGCGCTGATAAGTATTGGCGAGTCGGTCGAACAAACTTTCAATTGCACTCTCGAAGCGGGTCGACTGTCCATGTGGTTTGAGAACCTTACTGGCCAGCATAGGCGATAACGTCAAGGCAATGATGCCTGAAATGACGACGGCACCAGCAAGCGTGAAAGCAAACTCGGTAAAAAGCGAACCAACCAGCCCACCCATGAAACCAATAGGCGCGTAGACTGCAACCAAGGTTATCGTCATGGCGATAACTGGATTGGCCATTTCTCGAGCACCGATCAACGCCGCTTCCTTCTTTGATTTACCATCAACGATATGCCGGTGTATGTTCTCGACTATGATAATAGCATCGTCGACGACCAAGCCTATAGCCAGCACAAGTGAGAGCAGCGTCAGTAAGTTGAGCGAGAAACCCAGCACGAGCATGATGAAAGCTCCACCGATGAGCGAGAGCGGTACTGCTATTGAGGGAATGATTGCCGCTCGCAGAGATCCTAGGCATAGAAACACGATGACAAGAACGATACCCACTGCCTCGATAAGCGTCTTGATCACCTCATTAATTGAATCATCAATAAATGCTGATGCATCGTAGGGGAGTTCGACCTGCAGACCCGAGGGCAGCTGAGACTTTATATCCGGCAGGAGTTCTTTAACACGTTCTGCCACAGACAGTGGATTAGAACCCGGAGATAGATTAATGGCTACGTAGGTTGAAGGTTTACCCTTATACAGTGCTATGTTCTCGTAGGTCTGTGATCCGAGCTCTACCCTGGCGATATCCTTGAGACGAACGATACTATCTTCGGTCGATTTAATTATCAGATTCTCGAACTGTTTGGTGTTTGCAACGTCAGTATTCGTAGTGAGATTGATCTTGATGAATTCATCTTTGGTTTGCCCAACTGCAGAAATATAGTTGTTCTGACGCAGGGTTTGAGCAATATCTGTCGAGGTGAGATTAACCGCTGCAAGTCTTTGAGGATCGAGCCAGACTCTCAGCGCAAAGCGACGCCCCAGCAGTTCGGCCTTGGCTACACCGGATAGGGCTTGTAGTTTTGGCTGTACTTCTCGGGCAAGATAATCTGAGATCTGTGGGACTTTCATGGTATCGCTAAAGAAAGCGATGTACATGAGCGCACGACCTTCTCCCGTCGTTGAGTTGATAACAGGGTCCTGAGCCTCGTCAGGCAACTCGTTACGTTGACTGGCAACTTTAGATTGAATCTCCGCGAGTGCGTCATTAGCATCGTAGTTGAGTTCCATCTGTGCTTCGATGGTTGAAAAACCTTGTATGCTCGATGAGCTCAGAAAGTCTATGCCCTTTGCTTCGGCAATAGCCTGCTGTAAAGGTTGGGTAATGAATCCCTGGATCAATTCACTGCTGGCGCCTGGATATGCAGTAGTAACGGTGACTTTAGTGTTTTCCAATACAGGGTATTCGCGGATCTCCATCTCCATAATAGAGCGAATCCCAACCAGTAATATTAGTAGACTAACAACAATGGACAGCACTGGCCGTTGTATAAAAATGTCTGTAAAACGCATGTTTATTTAACTCCTGTACTGTCTGCAATCTTGTCATTTTGCTTTATTTTCACTCGCTGACCAGCCCTCAAGCGCAGCAAACCAGAGGCAATGATACGTTCACCGGGTTCTAACCCTTTGTTAATTTCAGTCATGCCATCCCGTGTAACGCCTGTTTCCAATGTCCGCTGCTCAGTGACCAGCTGGCCTTTTTCATTTTTAGTTAATGCATAGGCGAAATCGCCGTAGGTGTTGAATGACAATGCGATGTTTGGAATTGCAATGACCTGCCTTTCACCCTCTGCCATGGTTTTAATGGTAGCGAACATACCCGGTTTGAGGCTTTGTTGGGGGTTTAGAAGTTGGGCGCGCAGCTTAACTGTGCGTGTCTCTGGCGTGATAGAGCTATTAATTGCGGTAATTGTTCCTTTGAATACCTCTGAGCCAGTTGCCGCCACAGTGACTTCAACGAGATCACCAATATCAACGCTGGCCAGTTCCTGTTCAGACAGAGTATATTCGACCAGAATTGGATTAAGCATATTGATTTCAACGACAGGTGTACCCACAGATAAATATTCACCTATATCCGCTAGACGTAGCCCTACTATGCCGTCGAAGGGAGCCGTGAGTATTTTTTTACCAAACTGGGCCTCGGCTTCTTTTACTCGTGCTCTGGCTACATCTAGCGCAGCCTTTGTTTCATCTAAGGCGAACTGTGACACAGCCCGTTTGGAAATCAAGTCTGAGTTATGTTGAAATGCTTTCGAAGCAAGCTGCGCCTCAGCTAGACGAGTTGTAAGAGCGGCCTGCTCTATATCGCTGTTTAGGCGGATAAGGATATCGCCTTTTTTGACGGATTGACCCGATTTGAACAAAACTTTTGTCACTACACCGGGTAATTCATTGGCTATCATGACGCCGTTGATAGCTCTGATGCCACCGATTGATTGGATACTCGGTTGCCAAGATACTCTAGCGACCTCTGTAGTTTCAACGACAGTTGCGGGGCGTGGCTGAGAGAATTTGGCCTGCATTTGATTAATTTGATAGAACTTGTAGCCGAAGATGCTGCCGATGACGACAAGGAGCAGAACGATAGCAATTGCGAAGCGTGAGAAAGTGCCCATCCAATCTGTATCCTTTTTAGTTAATATATAATAAGTAAATAACGTTAATAATCTGCCGATTTAATTTCAAAAACTTGGTAGTTTGAAACGCTCAATCTACTTATTTGAAGCTCTCAACATCCACGATGTTTTTTCATGTATTCGCATTCGATCAGATACAAGAGATACCGTTGATTCGTCGTCTGATTGATGGGCCACTTTTAAAACATCGCGAGCAGTCTGTATAATTTTTTCGTGACCAACGAGTAATACTTCCATCATTTCCGTTGCATTGGGAACACCATCTACTTCATGGATTGAACTTAACTTGGAAAATTCTTTATAAGTGCCTGGCGCAGCAACATCGAGAGTTCGAACACGTTCGGCTATATCGTCTACAGCAATGGCCAATTCCATATACTGCTCTTCAAACATCAAGTGCAGCTCCCTAAACCTCACCCCAGTCACATTCCAGTGAAAGTTATGCGTCTGTAAATAAAGCGTATAAGTATCGGCTAATAACTTCTTTAACCCTTCAGCGATTTCGCTTCTATCTTTTTTATCAATGCCAATATTAATGTTGCTCATATTAAATTTCCTTTTAGTTTATTAATGGATATATTCATACTGATTTTTCTGAACGCTAATGCTGAATTTAAAAAATTTAAAAATCCAGCTAGCACTTATTCCTTACATGTATTAATTTTTATATTGTATAGCGTAGGTGATTGATCGTTGTCCCAGTAATAAAGCTCAACGTCGTTCCTTAAACCAAGACGAAATGACATGGTCGAGTATTAATATTCTTTACTGAAATAAAAGCAGAGTAAGAAAAGTATTTTCCCGTAACACCAAGCAACACTTTACTCCATTACGGACTTAAGCTCTGTGCGATATCGAACCAACAATAATGCCTAGTGGATTAACATGAAGAATGGGGATATTGAATAAAGATTTATTAATCGCAATATGAATAGATTCATCACCGTAACCTACTGCGAATAGACCTTAGCTGGTTGGTCGCTTAATCCTGTTGGCTTGGTCGTTCACTCATTTAATCAGGCTTAATTTTTTGCCAAAATGAAATGTAAAAAACAATATAAACCCCATCAAGTTAGCTTCGCACCGAAAGTATTATCTGTTGTCACTCATTAGCACTTTTATCAGTTATGACAAATAAACCGAAACATTAGGAGAATAAATCATCAACTTTTCAGTTGATGATTTATAAATATTTTGAATTTTTTTTTAAACATAACATTCAAAAATAGTTAGTTCTCTTCATCTAAAGTCATCAGCGACGTGTTACCACCAGATGCGGTAGTATCAATGCTAACGGCTTTTTCTGTTAATAAACGTTGAATGAGATTATCAAAATATTCTGAACTGATCATTGGTAAAATTGCCCCTTGACGTTCGGCTAATCTGTCACTGATATAATTTTTTCGGCCACAATGACTATCAACAACGACTCCTGATAACGCAGGATGCGCCAACAAAGTGGTTAAATGACATAAGCGGGTAATTTGAAACACATTCTCATCTGCGCCTGTTGTAACGAACTTCTCTCTAATGGCTAACGCTTGATCATAAAATAAATCAGAAACGACCGAGATAACGGTATTTCCGGTTGTCAAAGCCGTTACAATTGAGAGTATCCAAAAGTGAAAAGTCACATTTTCATCAGCAAAGCAGATGATATTACCGCGATTTTCCAAATAGAGTATATTAGACTCACCTGTTGGACCTGGAAGCGTTGTTGGCTTTTGCAGATGTTTTTCAACACACACTAATTGTGAATTAGCCGCTGTCAAAGTACTATTTAAGTCATCGGCTAAATCATCAACAATATCGATATCAGCCATTTCGGCTAACATTTGACTCACAAAAGAAATACGCTGATCTAACTCGGTCATGCGCCAGGTTTTTTCTGCTATATCCGCTCTATCCATCATTAATTCTGCTTCTGCTTTCGATCTCGAATCGCTCACTAAAGCATCAACTTGCGATGGTAATAAGTTAAATTTATCGGCATCGGGAGTGGCTTTCTCTTTCACTAGACGTGTTAAATAATATGGCCCACCCGCTTTTGGCCCTGTACCTGAAAGACCACGCCCCCCAAAAGGTTGCACCCCCACAATAGCGCCAATCATATTGCGATTTACATATACATTACCTGCACGCGATAGTGTCGCCAAATGAAAAGCTCGCTGTTCAATCCGCGTATGAATACCCATCGTTAAACCGAAACCGGTGCCATTAATATCATCAATGACTTTTTCTATTTCATCGCCTTTAAAACGAATAATATGGACACAGGGACCAAATACTTCATGCTTGAGCACACTAATATTGTCTATTTCATAAAGTCGCGGCGCAAAAAAGAAATGTTCGTTTTGTGCTATTTCATTTGTCTCGTTCGATATCGCGCATTGGTACAATAATTGACCATGATTTTTCATATAGTCACTGTGAGCATTGAGTGAATCTAGCGCTTTTTGATCAATGACGGGACCTACATCAGTGCTGAGTTTTTCTGGATTACCCACATGTAATTCTGCTAATGCGCCTTTAAGCATTGTAATAACAGTATCAGCAATATCTTCTTGCAAAAATAAGACCCTGAGCGCAGAACAACGCTGACCTGCAGACTGAAATCCTGAAGAAATAACATCATCAATCACTTGCTCAGGCAAAGCTGTGGAGTCAACTATCATACAGTTTTGACCGCCTGTTTCAGCAATAAAAGGGACTTTTGCGCCGTCTCTATCAGCCAACGTTTGCGAAATAATAGTCGCTGTTTTAATCGAACCCGTAAAAATAACCGTTTGAATGTGTGCATTAGGAATAATAATACTTCCCACTTCACTGCCCTTGGCAATAACTGCTTGTACAACGCCATGAGGTAATCCAGCAGACGTCATTAGTTCAATAGCGCGCAATGCAATTAAACTTGTTTGCTCGGCTGGTTTGGCCAACACCGTATTACCCGTAGAAATGGCAGCTGTCACTTGCCCTATAAATATCGCTAACGGGAAGTTCCAAGGGCTGATACATAACACCACACCACGAGCTTCTAAACGATCATCTTCTGCAAGTACTATCGCTTGTTGTGCATAATATCGACAAAAATCAACAGCCTCTCTGACTTCATCAATACCATCTTGAGTCGTTTTTCCCGCTTCTTTGATGCATAAGCCAATGAGCTCGTCCCTATGATGTTCAAGAATATCGGCGATACTGCATAATAAGGCTGCGCGTTCAGATACAGGCTTTTGTGACCATGAGGCAAATGCAGTTTGAGCCGTATCGATCATCGCGAGCATGTCATCTTTGCTATGATGTCGCTGGAAACCAATGATTTCACTTTGCTTTGCTGGGTTTCTAATGGCTACAGCCCCCTCTGGCGTGTCACTTTCAGAAAACTGGTTATTTTCAACCCAATTATCTAGTGATGTTTTTAGCGGGGTTACCATATTTATGTCGGTTAAATCTAAGCCCTTGGAATTATCTCGACCAACACCATTTTCATCATGGTACAAGGCAATAGGTTTGATAATCTGGCCGTTATATTTGTCTGTTAAGCGATGCATTTTTTTAACCGGGTCTTCAAGTAAAGATTCGACCGGTTGAGACTCATCAATAATGGCATTAACAAAAGAAGAATTAGCGCCATTTTCTAACAAACGACGGACTAAATAGGCTAGTAGCTCTTTATGAGGACCAACCGGTGCATAGACCCGACATTGAACATTTTCACTGGCAACAACTTGATCATATAAAGAACCACCCATGCCATATAGACATTGAAATTCAAAACTTGCTTTGTCATTGCCCGCCAGTTCAAGAATAGTCGTCACTGTGTAAGCATTATGTGTCGCAAACTGTGGATAGAGAGTATCTCTATATTCTAATAATTTTTTTGCACAGGCGAGGTAAGAAACATCAGTGGAAGCCTTGCGAGTGAATACCGGAAAATGCTCATAGCCACCTTTTTGAGTGTTTTTAATCTGAGTATCCCAATAAGCACCTTTAACTAAACGCACCATCATTTTTCGGCCAACACGAACGGTTAACTCATGTAACCAATCAATGATAAAAATAGCCCGTTTTTGATAAGCTTGTAGAGCCATCGAAAAGCCATTCCAACCCGCTAATTCGTCATCACTAAATACCGCCTCAATAACATCAAGGGACAAATCTAATCGCTCAGATTCTTCCGCATCAACCGTTAAACCAATATTGTATTTTTTAGCTTGCAAACAAAGCGCTTTAAGTTTGGGAACAGCTTCAGTCATTACTCGTTGTCTTTGCGCAAATTCGTAACGAGGATGAATAGCAGAAAGCTTAACTGAGATACCAGGAACTCTACGAGGATCGTTCTTACCTGACGCGAGTGAAACCGCGCCAATAGCATCTATGGCAACTTGATAAGCTTTAAAATATTTATCAGCATCACCCATGGTGCGCGCACCCTCACCTAGCATATCGTAAGAATATACGAAGCCTTGCCGATCTTGTTTGGTAGCATGCTCTGTTGCAGCTTGAATCGTTTCGCCCATAACAAACTGCTCACCCATAATTTGCATGGCATAGTTCATTGCTTTACGAATGACAGGCTCACCTAAACGACCAATAATCTTTTTCAATAAATCAAAACTATCTTTTTCGCGTTCATCAGCATAATCAACCATAGTGCCGGTAACTAATAACCCCCACGATGAGGCATTAACAAACAGTGAATCACTGCTGCCCAAATGACTTCGCCACTCACCTTGAGAAATTTTGTCGCTAATGAGGGCATCTTGAGTGTGCTTATCTGGTACACGTAATAAGGCCTCAGCCAAACACATCAACACCACACCTTCTTCACTGGATAATGTGTATTCTGCGAGTAAGGCATCTACAGCACCGTTACCTGATTCGTCTCTACGTATTTTTAATGATATTTTACGTGCCTTTTCCCACGCTCTGCTGGCAGCTTCATCGTTAACGTCTGCTAACGGTAAAATATGCTCTACCGCAACACTTTCATCAATACGATAGAACTCGCGAATTTTCTGACGAATAGGAGAGTCCGTAATGTTCGAATTATTAAAAAGCATGTGCTTCACCTCAGCATGAATAAATTGTATTTTGCAATGACTGGAGACATTTGATATCTAAGAGATACCTAAGATTTGATAACTAACGAGTAAATTATACTGCTCTTTAGTTTTAGACTCTGTGCGTTAGCGTACTTTCTATAAAACACGGTTAACAGTGGTTCCAACTCTTAACATTAACTCATACTTTCAAAAACTTATCAGGCTATATGCCGTTGATAAACTATCGTTTGGTTTTGCCAATATCGCTGAGTTTAAGTGGAGTGTTACCTACGTTGAGGTAATACAACCCATAAATTCGGCCTAGATTTGTTGAAAGGTTGCATTATCTGTATATGGCTTGATATGAATTGGCCGTTGTCACCAACTTTAACGTTATTTTGGTAGCTAAAATAACGCATAAAGTTAGTCATTAAAAAGGCTCTACTTACCACAGGAGTGCATTCTGAAAAGTTTCTAGTACTAAATCACTCAGTATGACGTTATGTGATTTTTTGTTTGTGAGACATTTATGCTACAAATCGTCAATTTGTTTCATGTTACGTGCCAGTAATCGCCCCTCGGCCTCTTGAACCGACAATATATTATCAAGAAATTCCGTCACCGAAGGTGCACAGCTGCATTTTTGCAGATACTCAAATAGTCCGACGATATTTTTATGATATTCAAGAGTGACAATTGCTATTTCATCCGTATCCATCTTCTCAAACGGATGCTCACCTTCAGTGTGAATAGAAATATTGAATTTTTCGTAGTAATGCCGACTATACGTGTTGAGTGCACTGCTATTACCATTGTCTTCAAACTTTTTCATTACCTGCGCCATTTTTTTTTCGTGCTCTGAAATGTACTTAAGCAGCAAACCAACTCTTA
Source organism: Shewanella sp. SR44-4 (assembly GCF_014163715.1). Classification (NCBI taxonomy): domain Bacteria; kingdom Pseudomonadati; phylum Pseudomonadota; class Gammaproteobacteria; order Alteromonadales; family Shewanellaceae; genus Shewanella; species Shewanella sp. SR44-4. The sequence continues at coordinate 12,839 of NZ_JACJDU010000026.1, forward strand.
CACTATCGCTTTTTTGTGCACAATTGGCGGCAAAATAATGCAGTTCTTGGTGCATGTTTTTAGTCCATTGCATAACATCGTGAAGTGTTTCTATTTGCATATTATCCTCAAAATTAAAGCTTTTAGGTCACTCTGGGTGGAAAGTGAATCGCCTGCCTAGCATAAAAATAAAAAAATGGTAAAAAATATCACCATTTGTGGCGTAAATTGCAATCGCTTTTAACTCATTTAGTCTATGCAACATTATGTATTTACTACATAATTTAAAATTAGTAACCACGATTTAACTCATGATGTTGATAGTCATAATACGTGTATTTTACTTTTTACTCTGTTCGTTGCCGCACTGAACTTGACATAAATATCTGTCTAATCAAGATATTCACAAACCTTACTGAAAAGAAGTATGACCAACATAGGGCAATTAGAATTATCGGCCCACCGTGGCGATATCATCAAAGAGGTCAACAGGCTCATTGAAAAATATCGTGCTATTTTTTAGATGGAACGTATCTGAAATAGATAAACGCTGGGCAGAAAAATACTTATAGAAAGACGTTGTGTTGCACTCTGATAATGGTGATCCCATGAAATACCTGACGATGCGAGCGAGGATGTACAATTTAGTGGGCGTGACCAAATGAAGTCGTCCAAGGATGAGTAATGACAATCCGTACTCAGAATCTACTGTTTAAAACGGTAAAATATCATCTGCGTTGGCCTAGTGATGGTTTTATATCGTTAGATGAAGCGCGTACATGAGTAAATGAATTTGTTTATGGGTACGACAACGAACATTGCCATAGCAGGATTAAGTTTGTGACACCAAATCAGATACATGATGGTCTTGATGTAGGGATACTGGCGAAGCGAAAAGTGTGCTATCAGACAACAGAAATGAACATCTAGAGCAATGATCAAAAAGAACAGAAACTGTCAGCCATAGGCTGTGGAGTTAAATTAAGAGCAACAAAAAGAAGCTGTTTAACCATTTAAGCGACAACTGACATGAAAAAACTGATGGTATTAATGTAATTCATATGTGTTTTACCCTCCAATCAACCTATGTCTACTGGAGGGCAAAAGATGACTTATCTACTTATTTCTTGGTTAACTTATATAACTTTGTCCAGCATAGATGATGAAGTGTCGTAATGCTAAAACACCCGTCAAACTGCAGCAGGCAACTGATATCATGATGGCTTTAGTGTGACGAGCATTGGCAGGTAAAAACATCGACAGAATGGGAACGATAAACCCGATACCGACTACGCCTATCCAAAACACGCTAGCCCAAATGTCGGTACTTAATGATGCTAATGCTTCAGCAGCTGCGCCTCCTGTGAAATAAAGAGTACTAAACAGCATCACTAAAAACATCATTTCTGACACGATTACCGGTAAATCCAGGCTGTGCATTTTTGCCACATCGTTATCATGGGGGCTGCTATTAAAACAGGTTAACGCAACGATTAAGTTACCCGCTGCTCCCGCTGATAAACCAGATGCTAAAAACAATGCCGGTAATACTGCAGTATTGAGCATTGGGTAGGCATTCATGGCCGAGATTAAAAAGCCAGTATACGCACCAACACCGATAGCAAGTACAAACAGTAGGATTTCGATGACTTTACGCATTGGTAATAGCATGTGCCCTATTGGGGCTAAAAATCCTAACTTCCACTTTGGTAAATCATCTCGCAATACAATCAATGCATAAGCAATACCTAAAGGTGAATAAGCCAATAAGGCCAACACACCAATCGCCATTACAGATGTAAAATTATAATTGACTAAGATGAGCCAGAAATGAAATGGCTTGGTTAAATCAAACACTAAACAGGCCAAGCCTAAGCTTATGGCTACTGGCCCGATAATGGCAGAGGCTTTTAATATCGAAGTTTCAATATTGCCCACTTTACTATACCAACGCATACCAATACCAATGAGTACGCTACCTGCCGATAAACCGGCCATAAATAAATAAACGGCGATAACCCAGTTCCATGTCACTGGATCATATTGCGCCATGTCGCCCCATATATTGTTCATGACTCTATCCCTCCTCGTTTAGTCGGAACACGGTACACTCGTGGTTTGGTACCTAAATGCGTTTTGTCTTGATAGGTTATTTTTGTATTCAGTAATTGAGCAACCTCACTTTTACTGTCGTTAACATCGCCAAAATACAATGCATCTGTTGGGCATGCTGTAACACAAGCGGGTTGTTCACCTCTGGCTAGGCGCGTGTCTTTACAGAAATTACATTTGTCTGCTGCCTTGGTTATGGGATTCATAAAGCGCACTTTGTATGGACATGCCGCGACACAATACATACAGCCAACGCACTTATCGTTATGAATAGACACTAAGCCATTTTCGTCTATGTAAGCGGCACCTGTAGGGCAAACACTGACACAAGGTGCGTCTTCACATTGCTGACAGGACACACGGTGATATTTAAAATGTAAGTTTGGTGCTTCACCAAAAGGACCTTCCACCCTAACTTGCAGGCGTGTTACCCCTTCAGGGACTTCGTTTTCACTACGACAAGCTATATTGCAAGCTTGGCAGCCGATGCATTTGTTTTCATCATGCACCATGACATATCGTTTGCTCATAGGAGACTCCAAATCAATTAGTTACCGGCTAAATTTTTACCAACTTTACACCTGTGGTGTGTAAATTCATGCCACAGATGGGGGCGATGACATTAGGAAGTAGGTTGCCGCAATGGATACCTTTTCCTGTGGCTCGCACCAGTTCTTTATTTTTGGAGCCAAAGCCCATGTATGCAAACACAGTATCTTGACGAATCCCCGGGGTGACTAAGGCGGTTCCTTCCTCACTGCCCACACTGCTGGTTAATCTAATCGCATCACCGCTATGGATATCGAGTCGCCCAGCCGTTATTGGATGGATCCAAATCGCATTTTTCGACATAAGATTGGCTAGCATTGGAATATTATGGGTGGCGCCATTGGTGTGTACCGCGACCTTCCCTTGTATAAAGTACAACTCATCGGCTTGCTTTAGTTGTACATCGCGATGCTTAATCACACCTCGTCCTGGTGCCATGCCTTCTATTTTGGGTGAGGTTAACTCAATCTTGCCGCTGGGTGTTTTAAAGCTCATTGAGCTGGCATAAGTACCGTCTGCATCAACACTTTTGGCATTGGGATAAGCCTTAACGAATTCGGTAACCATTTCTGGTTCACGCAACATCAATGGCTTACCGTAGCTGACGTAACCCATTTTTTTGATGTGTTCCAACAAGCTGTGATCGCGATTCAACTGCATTAATTGCAACGTTTCTATATTGTCCCAAGGGTAAAATTGTTCAAGCCCCAAAGCTTGGCCTAATTCTTTAAATATTTGCCAGCTTGGGCGAGTATTACCAATGGTTTCAACCACACGTTGACGAACATAATAGGCCGGATTTTTACCTGATTTATCTTGTATCTCTTCATCGCGTTCAAGATAAGTCGATTCTGGCAAAATATAATCTGCGTATGCTGCGGTTTCACTGATATACAGGTCACATGACACCACTAAATCTAGCTTTTTAAGCGATTGTTCTACTTTGGCTCGGTCTGTAAGGGTTTGCATTGGGTTAGTACGACTCATTACCCATGCTTTTAATTGATAAGGTTTGGCGTCTAATGTTGCATCTAAAATGGTTTGATAAATGCCACCATTTGACCACATCATTGCATACTGCTTTTCAACCTGGTCAATGCGGATTGCCGTTGGCTTAGGCATGCCTTTAACACCCGGTTTGGCTAGCGCTGGGGCCACATTTTCACCGGCAAGTTTATTATAGCCAGGTGCTTTCTGGCCCATGTAAATGCCCCCTTTTCGTTCGATGTTGCCAATCAATATGTTGGCTGCATATAACGCACGGCGCATATCGAACTCTTCAGGGGTAAATGTAGCGCGATGGCCAAAATCAACAACGGCGTGTGGAGCGTGGCTTGCGTATTCATGTGCAATACGTCGAATGGCACTGGCAGACACGTCTGAAATAGTTTCGGCCCATTCTGGGGTATATTTTTGTACTTCAGCGGCGAACTCATCAAAACCAACAACATATTTTTCAATGAAGTCATGGTCATATAAATTGTCATTAATCAACACATGACATAACGCTAACGCGACCGCGACGTCGGTACCCGGACGTATTGCATGCCACTCATCAGCCTTATCTGCCACAATCGAGAATCTAGGTTCAAATACAACTAACTTGGCTCCTCTATCCATTTGAGCTTGCATCAAGCCTCTTGTTTCAGACATGTTGATGCCCTCATACAAGTTATGACCAAAGTTGATGATGTATTTGGCATTGCTCAAATCACGCTTCATTTTGGTGCCAAATATTGCCTTAGCAGCAACAACATAACTGCCCGGGCACGTTGAGGCATGAGTAAATGTATTGGGCGATCCAAAAGCCTCAGCAAGATGAAATATATGATCTGAAAGTGAACCAGACTTTGATGAGAACGCTATGGTTTCGGCACCATATTGTTGTTTTATTTGGTTCATTTTAGCGGCAATTTCTTTATAAGCATCAGCCCATGAAATCTCTGCCCATTCACCTGCGCCGCGTTCACCCACACGCTTTAGTGGATTAACGATACGCTGTGGATCGTAAAGTAAGCTATGGCCAGCTCCACCTCGAGCGCAGACTTTGCCACCAAACGATTTAGCTTCTTTATTACCCGTAATAAATACGTTTTTGCCATCTACAATGCGCGCCTTAATAGGACACCGCGTTGAACACATTTCACAAATACTGGCTACTTCAGAAGCAACACCTTTTAATGGTGATTTTTCTAATGCAGCTAGCGAACCAGGAAGCATGCTTGCTAAAGCACATGTGGCGCCACTGGCACCCGCTCCCTTTAAAAAATGACGTCGATTTAACTCAATCATGATTGCCCCCCTTCATCTTCAACGAAGCACGAAGTTTTTCTCTGTTTACTTATTATTAATGGTACTAACCAAACCCAAACTGTAGTCAGCATCATCGCTAACACCATTGTTAATCCATAAGTAAACTAAGGGTATTGTGGTAAACCACATTGAGGGGCGTGATTTGATTGATGTCACGGTTTAACATCTCAATAAAATGAGATAAGCCAAAAAAGACAGGTTGGAATAAAAGTTACCAGGGGTATTTGATTGATTAATCGGGCATAGCATTTAATGGGATAACAATGAGAACCCGACATCCATATCGCCAAGGTGAGCTCGGGTCATCTTTACATTTTGATAGGTTAATCTGGCCACCAAAAAGAGCAATAACATCACTGCAAATGGTCAACCCTAGCCCTAATCCATTGGCTTTGGTAGAAAAGAAACTTGTTTTAAAATCATCGTTAGCACAGGTTAACCCAATACCATTATCATAAATTTTCAGCTGTAAACTTTGATCAACAATGTGTAAATCTATCAGTATTCGTTTGCGGCTATGAAGCGGGAATTCTTTTTCAGACACCGCATCAATGGCGTTTTTCAACACATTAATCAACACCTGACAAAAACCAACTTTATCGCCTTGCAGCTTAATTTCAGTGGTAGTCAATTGAGTTTTGATGTTGATTTTTTCTTTTTCGAATTCATGTTCGAGTAAGTCTAGGCAAACCATTAATTGTTCTTGTGCATCAAACTCAGTACTTGCAGTACCTTTTCGTTGCAACAATTCTCTGATCCTATGAACAATTTCTCCGGCACGCATTGACTGCTGGTGTATTTTTTCAAGTAATTGGTATTGTACTGAGTTTGTACCAATATTTTTTGCCTGCTCAATCATCCCGCCTTCACTATATTGCGTGATGGCCGCAATGGGTTGGTTGAGCTCGTGAGCTAAACCTGCTCCTATTTCACCTAATATTGCTGCGCTTTGCATGCGCTCAAGCTGCAATGCTTTATTTTTCAATTGGCGCTCTGTATTGATTAAGAACTCGCTCTTTTGTCTAAATTTATATTCCAGCCAAAGATGGTAAATGGTCGCGATAACAAATAGACCCAATAAACTAAAGCCCCATTTTTGATTGAGCTTTATCCATTGCCACACTTGAAGATGCACAGGGCTATCATCCGCATTTAAGTTTAGGTCATTAAACAATTTAACCACTTGAAACTGGCTAATGGGGGCAGCCCATCCTCGGTTCTGTCCTATAATTGACGCCGGGTCATCCATACTTATCGACAGTAATGCTCGGGTTATCCCCGTTCTCACCATTAACGGCACCGCATCCGACGATGCAAACGACCAATTAGGGTATAAAGGGGTGCTGACGGCACATTCATAATCGGCAGGAGTGACATCATTTATTACCCGATAATCGCTAGCCTTGATATAACCCTCAGCTACCATTTTTTCTAAAGTACAAAATGGCGTAATGGCTATATCTGCTGTGCTATCGCGGACTTGATAAATAAGCGGTTCAAGCGGAAAACCGAGAAACGTCACTTTGGAAAAGAAGTTACTGGTCGAATAATCCATCGAATGGATAAGCCCTATCGCGGCTTGGTACCCTCCTAATGCATTAGGATCACTGGCCACCACTGAATGGCCAGCAAGATCGTCTACGCTGAGCAAATGACTGTCTTTACGGACGATAATAGTCGCACCTATCGCAAAAGTGCTGCCATTATGTTGATTGCTCTTCATGGTGGCTAACCAGGAAATGGGATAGTCGCCACTCATATTAAAGTAGTGGCCAGGATTGGTGACAACAAACTGTATGTCGCCGCTGATTAGCTTTTTATTCATGTTGTTGAAGTCTAACGGCACAACCTCAAAGCTGGCATTGGCAACATTTTGGCTTAAATAGTCCATTAATGGCTGCCAGCGTTCAATACTTTTAGCCACACCATAATTGGCAAGCACTGCAACTCGGTAATGTACTTCAGCATGAGCTTGAGTCGTAATGGGTTTTTCAATGACCGCATCTGGTGTGACAGGCTGCGCACTTGCTTGAGTTAAATATCCAGCAAGAATTAATGAAAGTGCTCCAATCAGCAAAGTTTCAATTCGCATCCGTAACCTTTTAGCCATTTGACAACATTTAGTTAATCGGTACTTAGTTAATAAACAAAGTAATCCGTTTTTATGCAACAAACTCAGTGTAGTGCAACTTAATTAACAAAACAGATACGCACAGCACAAAAGCAACCGAACAACTTGATCCACAACCAACAATGATTACACTGTATTAACATTTAATAAATCGATACTACATATGATTAAAGATATTTATATGGTGGATGATGACCTAGCAATTCTTGATTCTATGCAATTTATGCTATTGCAATATGAATACAACTTACAGGTTTTCAATAGTGCCATTTCGTTTATTAACACCATTGATACTACCCAACCAGGTTGTCTTATCGTGGACAGCAAAATGCCAGAAATTACTGGCCAAGAACTACAACAAAAATTAATTGCCGCTAACAGTCCACTAGGTATCATCTTTTTAACGGGTCACGGTGATCTGCCGATGGCGGTAAATGCATTTAGACAAGGTGCTTGTGATTTTTTTCAAAAACCCGTTAACGGGAAAGAACTGGTTGTTGCTATAGAAAAAGCTTTTACGTGTAGCCATAAAATGTTTGAATCTATTCTGCTAAAACAACGATATAACACCTTAACAGAACGTGAAATCCAAGTATTACATCTATTAATAGAAGGCAAAACCAACAAAAAAATGGCCGACAAATTATACCTTTCTCTGCGCACGATTGAGGTACATCGTTCTAAAATCATTAAGAAACTAGCCGTACATAATGCTGCTGAATTGGCTAAATTCAGCCCTTTATTAGCCTAGTTTTTAATCACAAAAAATAGTTAGCGACTTTTATTCGTGGTTAAATAACTTACATTTGATTTATTCACTAAGGCTTGAGCTTGGCTCCAATCTAATGGTTTTGACAAATAAAAACCTTGGACAGTATTGCAGCCTAAATTTTTGACATGATTTAATTCTTGTTCGCTTTGCACCCCTTCTATGACAACATCTAACCCATGGATATTGGCAAGGTCGTAAATAATATCAATCAGCGGTTTATTGCCCATTTGAACATCTCTCATTTGCAGTAGGAATGAGCGATCTATTTTTAATGAGTCCAATCTAAAATGATTTAAATGGCTAAAGGCTGAATAATTTATCCCAAGTTATCAATGGCAATTTTTATCCCCAATGCTTTTAGCCTAGTGAGATTAACTAATACTTTTTTATCTTTCGTAAGCAGCGGAGCTTCTGCTATTTCGAATATAATTTTATAAGGCGGTGTTTCATATTGATCCATTAAAGACGAAACTTCGGCTACGAAACCATCATTAAACAGCTCTCGAGATGAAATATTGATAGCAAGTGTACCGTCAAACCCTTGCATACTTCGCAGATTTGCTAACTTACTCAATGCTTCATTGATGACCCATAAATCAATTTTTGTAATCAGATCACTTTGCTCTGCTATCGAAATAAACTTATCAGGGCCAATGCCTTTCTTCTCTAACTCTGGGGCCCTTAGCAACACCTCAAAACCTTTCACTTCAAGTGTTTCAGTATCGTAGTATGGTAAATAAACCAGATACAAGGAATTTTCACGTAACGCTTTTGATACCTCAGAATCAATATATTTCTGCTCTTTTAATTGATTATCTAACGAGTCGTCATAAGTACAATAACTATTTTTCCCTGCTTTTTTTGCAGCATACATGGCACTATCAGCTTGCTGTAAAAATGTATCCGCTTTAAGTTTGTTACCAAACTGGAATGCTATGCCAATACTGGCATGGACATCATAAGTTTTACCGTCAACCTCAAATCCCAAATCAAACAGCCCTACAATGCGTTGAGCTATCGCTTCTAGCTCTTCCACATTAGGCAGTCCTTCAAGCAATACCACAAACTCGTCACCACCTAAACGCGCGATACATTGATATTGTTGTTGTTTTAATGCACGGCTAGTTTTTCTTAATGAGTTTGTCAACCTGTTAGCAAAGTTGACCAAAACACGATCGCCGGCCTCGTGGCCAAAATTATCATTAACGTATTTAAAATTATCTAAATCGATAAACAACAAACCTAACGTGCTAGTCTCAGCCTGAGACGAGTCGAGTTTATGATCTAGTTCTCGGTTGAAGTATGCTCTATTAGCAAGGCTGGTTAACTCATCATTGTTGGCTAACTGCTGAATACGTTCAATTAATGCAAGATAACTATTATTGAGTTCTGCAACTTCATCGTTAGTATTTAACAGAATAAGTGAATCACTATTACCTTTCTTAACTCCATTAACACCTTCTGCCAATTCAGTGATTGGGCGAATGATTTGTTTATAGATCAACAAATGTAGAATAAAGTAACAAAATAAAGATAATGCCAGGGCGCCTAATCCAATTTTGATTTTTAAATTCATTAATGATGAGTTAAAAAATGCTTTTTTTAGACTGATGTTCACAATTCCATCAAATACTTTTACCGTAAAATGATATGAATCTACGCCTTCAATCTGTTGCACAACAATATCATTATTAAGCGCTTTCTCTGTTAAAGGAAGTGTAAACATTTTAACCGAAAGGTATTCCTGATACTGACTAATCTCTTGATTAAAAATACTTTTAAGATAATTCGGTTTTAACCTAGTTTGAATGACGACTAAATCGTTGGTGTAATTATATAAAGGTTGTGACACTAAAAGATAAGGAGAAAAAATACGAAATAACTGGATCTCATCATGCTCAGTCTCTGTGGCGGTAATTTGGTAGTAGTGAGCATATATCCGTTGACGATTTTTTTTTGCTATAGCGTCATTGATTTTGTTTATCAAAAAATGAGTTGAATCTGTCACTGAAGCATCCACAAAAGGATCTTCAAAATTGATGTAACTGATAGGCTTTTCACGTAAGTTAAAAATAGCAATGTCTTGAATAATCTTACTGTCACTCGATTTAATCAACCGGTCTAAAAACTGCGCACTTACTCTAATATCAATTTCATCTGCTTTAGCATTGTGAAATAAATCAGCCGCTTCTTTACTTTGCAGTTGAGAATTAATCATGCTCTCAACCGCAATAACCTCTGCAGCACCACGGCTTGCTATGCGCTCAAATTGATATGAGAAAGCACTCAGAGCAGCATCAACAATATTATTTTTAGCTGATTGATAAAAGAAAAAAGAAAATGTAAAAAATACTACCGCGATAGCGGGCAGTAAAATCAAATTAATCCGTTTTCTTAGCTTCATGAGTTATTTATCTTTTAGCAAGTTATTCATCCGCTGACGCAATAACATTGATTCATTACTAATAGGCTGATAAAAACTACTCCGCGCTTGGATCTCTGGAGAAATAAACAAATCAGGATTCGATAAGTAGCTTTCACTTCCTAACGCAACAGCAGCATCATTGGTCGTAGAAAATAAAATTTCTTCTACCACCCTAATCGCTACTTGTGGATCATTAATATAATTCAAAAACGATAAGGTTGCTTGTGTCGCATTTTTTTCAAACGGGATAGCTAAGCAATCAACCCAAAACAGTGTACCTTCATCTGGAACAACATACTTCCAATCATCTTGACCACTATTTTTAGTTATTGTTGCAATATCGCCACCATAAACCATAGCCAAACTGGCTTGGCTTTTTTCTTGATGAATGGCTGTGTGCGTTAATAGATATTGATATCCTAATAAATAAGGCTCTTGTTGCTTTAATGTGTCGAACGCAACTTTTAAGTCGTCTTTATTTTCAGAAAACGGAGGTAAATTATTGGCAATCAAAGCAATGGCGGCGGTATCAAGATTATCTTTTATCATTAATACCCTATTTTGGTGCTCTACGGGTGGTTTAAAAAGCTGAGTCCAGGAAGTAATAGGTGTTTTGCTGACACTTTCCCGATAGGCAATGCCAATAGTTCCTTTCGCGTAAGGCACACCAACATCGCCACATGCCTGACGCCATTTAGGATTATGGTTCACTATGGTTGGCAGAGATTTTTCGGAAAACCGATACATAGGTTGTTTTTTTGAATTAATGCCCAGCATTAAACTATCAATCAACACAATATTAAAATTTTTAGCTTTCTCACTGAGTAGCAATGCATCTCGATCTGGTTCGCTGTCATAATAGGTCAAGGTTACTTTGTGACCCGTTTTTTGTTCAAATTCAGCGAGAACATCATCAGAAAAATAATCTTCCCAAGTATAAATATTAATATTCTCAGCGCATACTGCACTAGAGAAAATCATAAATATTGATGTTATGAGTAGTTTACTAATACTTGATAGACTCATTTATTTCTCTTTAGTCCGTTTATCTAAGTGTTTAAGTTCAGCTGTTTATTGCATAGAGAGGGTATTAAATGCTAACAGCATCATCTTACTTAATACCGATTAAATTAATACTGCACATTTAACAATATAAGACCATGATCATATATTGATGATTACAAAAACATTAACTTTCATATTGTAGCGAAAATGTATCAGAATTGCTCTGTTAATCCCTGAAAAATGTTGATGATACATAGTATTCATAAACATAAAGCTGAGTAAATAATAATCGATTTATGAATCAACGCTACTGAAACAACGATATGTGCCCCTCGATTGATAACCCTCTTAAGTTGATTTTATAAAGCCGTTCACTGTTAATCCTCACAGCAAGCTACCCCTCAATCAGTCTGTTCATAATCTTTCATATATTGTCTACGTTCATTCATCCACGGTCTGAGTGCCATTAACAATTGTTATCTAATATAGCTGTCATCAGCAAAGGTAATTTTTTAAGTGAGCAAGCTATGACAACAAAAAACGTAGTAGACCCCAAAAGTAATGTTAAGTCTAAGGAGCTGAAAGCTCTTGGATTTATCATTTTTTTATTTTTTCCCATTATCACCGTAACCAGCATTAGTGCGTACGGTTTTGTCATTTGGATGATCCAAGCATTTGGTGGCGTTGTTGCGCACTAATCCTCAAACAAATTATGAGTCAATCTTATAAAGGATGCTGTTATGAAATGGTTTATTAATACCTGGCGGACGCTAAATCAGCCTGCCAAATATCTTACTTTAGGCACAATTAGCCTATCAGCTTTTTTAATGGGGATTATATTCTGGGGTGGTTTCAATACCGCACTGGAAATGACCAACACTGAAGAGTTCTGTATTAGCTGTCACAGTATGGAAAGCAAGCCCTACCAAGAGCTACAGCAAACTGTGCATTGGTCTAATCACTCTGGCGTTCGGGCCACTTGCCCTGATTGTCACGTGCCGCATAACTGGAGTCGTAAAATTGGTCGCAAGATTGAAGCATCACATGATATGTGGGGCTGGTTGATGCAAACCGTTAATACTGAGGAAAAATTTGAATCAAAACGTCTAGAGATGGCTAGCCGTGAGTGGAAACGCTTCGACCGTGATAACTCTTTAGCGTGTAAAAACTGCCATAACTATGACTCGATGAAATGGGATGACATGTCAAAGTTGGCGCAAAAACAAATGAAGCGTGCAGCAGAGATAGACCAGAGCTGTGTTGATTGCCATAAAGGTATTGCTCACAAACTTCCTGACATGGGCACTTCCCGTGCACCAGAACTCATTGCACAAGTCGGATCTGGCGAAATCGGTCTTGTGGTTGGTGCTCAGTATTTTACCGCCTTGACTAAACCCCTTTATTTTAATCAAAAAACAGATGTTGAAGCTGGCACGTTAAACATTGCCACTAAAGTGACGGTACTTGAAATCAATGGCAGTCGTGTACTAGTTGGTATTAATGGTTGGCGTAAAAAAATTGGTGCTGGTCGTGTTATCTATTTCGATTTTGGTCTTAACATTCTGTCAGCTCAGTTATCAAAAGATGCTGCGTTAGAAGAAGGCGTAATGAATGTTTTTGAACAGAAAGAAGACCCTATGACCGGATTAACATGGCAGCGTGTTGAAGCCAAAATTTGGACAGATGCTGACTACCTAATTAACGATTTACAGCCACTTTGGGATTATGCCCGCACCACTTATACCAGCAGTTGTAGCGTGTGTCATACCCAACCAGCAGAAGCACACTTTGACGCTAACAGTTGGCCTGGAATGTTTAAAGGCATGATTGCATTCGTCAACATGGACCAAGACACTCAAGCGCTTGTACAAAAGTACTTACAAGAGCATTCATCTACTTTCAATAAGTCGGCGCATTAATAGGACATCATCATGAACAGAAGACATTTTCTTAAAGGCTTAGTGGCGACTTCTTATGTTGGACTAAGCAGTACATCAGTGTTAGCGCCATTCAATGCCCTTGCAGCTGCAAGCACTAAAGCAAGTGACGACTGGTTAACTACCGGTTCGCACTTTGGTGCATTCAAAATGAAACGTAAGAATGGCGTGATTGACCAGGTGATTCCATTTGAGTTGGACAAATACCCTACCGATATGATCAATGGCGTTAAAGGCTTAGTCTACAACCCATCACGGGTTCGCTACCCTATGGTACGCTTAGACTTTTTATTGAAAGGTCATAAAAGCGACACCAGTCAACGCGGTGATTTTCGCTTTGTCCGTGTCACTTGGGACAAAGCATTGACCCTGTTTAAAGATTCACTTGATGAGGTGCAAACTCAATATGGCCCATCAGGACTGCACGCGGGTCAAACTGGCTGGCGCGCCACTGGACAACTGCATTCAAGTACCAGTCACATGCAACGCGCTGTTGGTATGCACGGTAATTTTGTCAAAAAAATTGGTGACTACTCAACGGGTGCTGGCCAGACTATTTTGCCTTATATTTTAGGTTCTACTGAAGTTTATGCCCAAGGTACTTCATGGCCGTTAATCCTTGAGCAATCTAAAACCATCATTTTGTGGTCAAATGATCCCTATAAAAACCTGCAAGTGGGTTGGAATGCCGAAACCCATGAATCGTTCGCTTATCTAGCGGAGCTTAAAGAAAAAGTAAAACAAGGTAAGATCCGAGTGATCAGTATCGACCCTGTAGTCACTAAAACCCAAAAATACTTAGGCTGTGAGCAACTTTACGTCAACCCACAAACTGACGTTGCGTTAATGCTGGGTATTGCCCATGAAATGATCACCAGTAAGTTACACGATGAAAAATTTATTGAGGGCTACAGCTTAGGGTTTGACAGATTCGTGCCTTATATTTTAGGCGAGTCAGATAGCGTAGCTAAAACACCAGAGTGGGCCAGTAAAATTACTGGTGTTAGCCCTGAAATTATACGTGATTTAGCTAAAGTGATGACCAAAGGTCGTACTCAAATCATGATGGGTTGGTGTATTCAACGTCAACAACACGGTGAACAACCTTATTGGATGGCAGCTGTACTTGCTACTATGATTGGCCAAATTGGTTTACCTGGTGGTGGTATCAGCTATGGCCATCATTACTCAAGTATTGGCGTTCCTTCATCGGGCGCAGCTGCACCGGGCGCGTTTCCTCGTAATCTTGATGAAGGCCAAAAGCCATTATTCGACAGTAATGATTTTAAAGGCGCGAGTAGCACCATTCCGATTGCACGTTGGATTGATGCCATTTTAGAACCGGGTAAAACCATCGATGCCAACGGGGCTAAGGTCACTTATCCTGATATTAAGATGATGGTATTTTCAGGTAATAATCCATGGAGTCATCACCAAGATAGAAATAAGATGAAGCAAGCATTTCAAAAGCTTGAATGTGTGGTCACTGTCGACATTAACTGGACAGCAACGTGCCGTTTCTCTGACATCGTTTTACCCGCTTGTACTACATTTGAACGTAATGACATTGACGTTTATGGCAGCTACGCTAACCGTGGTGTTTTAGCGATGCAAAAAATGGTTGAACCATTATTTGATAGCTTGTCTGATTTTGATATCTTTACCCGCTTTGCCAAAATAATGGGTAAAGAGACAGAATATACCCGTGGCATGTCTGAATTTGACTGGATTAAGAAACTTTATAACGACTGTAAAGCCGATAATGCCGGTAAGTTCGATATGCCAAATTTCGACACGTTCTGGAAACAAGGTTATGTACATTTTGGTGAAGGCCAACCATGGACTCGCCATGCCGACTTTAGGGATGATCCTGAAATGAATCCATTGGGTACACCATCGGGCTTGATTGAAATTTTCAGCCGTAAAATCGCCCAATTCAATTACGATGACTGTCCTGGCCATCCTACTTGGATAGAAAAGTCAGAGCGCAGCCATGGTGGTCCTGGTTCAGATAAATACCCAATGTGGATGCAATCTTGCCACCCAGATAAACGCTTACATTCACAAATGTGTGAGTCGCAGCAATATCGGGAAACCTATACGGTACAAGGTCGTGAACCCGTGTACTTGAATCCTACCGATGCAAAACAGCGCGGCATTAAAGATGGCGATGTTGTTCGTGTGTTTAACGACCGAGGTCAACTGTTAGCGGGTGCAGTGGTATCCGACAGCTTCCCTAGTGGGGTTATCCGAATTCATGAAGGGGCTTGGTATGGCCCAGTCGGTAAAGATGGGTCTAAAGAAGGCGGTAGTGAAATTGGGGCGTTGTGCAGCTATGGTGACCCAAATACGTTAACGCAAGATATTGGTACATCAAAGCTTGCCCAGGCTTGCTCCGCATACACTTGCTTGGTCGATTTCGAAAAGTATCAAGGTAAGTTACCTGACGTCAGTTCTTTTAGTGGCCCAATAGAAACGCAGCTATAACGTGTAAGCATTATCACTGTGCGCCAAGCGATTTAATTCTTGGCGCTTAAGTTAACGGCCATAATAGGCTCAGGAGATAACATAGATGAATGACAAGATATTGTATAACACGCCAATGAACCAGGGTCGTTCGATGGTGTATAAGCTGCTCTCATCACTGTTTGCAAAAGAGCTAGATCAACAGCTATTACAAGAGCTCACAGCAAGTCAGGCTCAGGCATTCTTTGCTCAATTGGCCAGTGACCCGTTATTGAGTCAAGACATTGAAACCATAAACTCAGTGCTTAATTCAACCCTTAACAGCGTCAATACTGATCATGCTTTATTAGAGCTTGCTGCCGATTATTGTGGCCTATTTTTAGTAGGTACAAAGCATAGCGCCAGCCCTTATGCCAGTGTATATCTTAACGATAATGCAGTTGCCAAGGACGATGTACTCTTATTTGGTGAACAGCATCAGCAAATGCAAACATATCTAAAACAAAGCCAATTAACGGTTCAAAGTGAATTTCCTGAACCGTCTGACCATATTGCCGTTATTTTGGCTTATGTCGCTCACCAAGCGTGTGCTTGTGACGATAGCACTCAGCTCAGCTTTATTAGGCAATATCTCCACGCTTGGTTACCCCATTTTGTAGATAGGCTTACCTCTGTGGATACTGGTCAGTTTTATTCAGCCATTGCTCACCTCACTCTGGCTTGGGTTGAAAGCGATTGTGAAGGACTAAAAGGTGCTCAGTAACAGGATATCTATATAATTAACCCCCATATAAAAACACCGAGTAAGCTCGGTGTTTTTATATGTAATGTTTGAGATCAGGATAAATAGAGTGAGGATTATACACACTCAACTATATTTTATATCCCTAATTTACAAAAGCTTAGACAGAAATTCTCAACTCAAGTGCGTTAATAGATGCTTGCCACACTTGCTTAAGCAACAAATATGAATCATCACTAATGCCATCTTTTTCTAATTGTTTGCACAACTGACTCAACTGAATAAAGCCAATGCTGGCACTACTGCCTTTAAGTGCGTGTAACACTTTTGGCCTATCTGCAGGTAAAGCTGCCAGTGCATTGATGTGTTGTGTACTACTGACTTTAAATAACGCTAACATTTCTTTAACAGCTTCTGTACCAAGATATTGTAAGTCTTCATTAATTTGCTTTTCATCGAGTAAAGCCAGATTGTCTTCATTACAAACAGATACTTTTTGATCTATGGTCGTTTGTGCAAAGCCTTTGTGTTTATCCATCTTGGTTAACTTATTCGTGTTGTCGCTGTTGATTGCTGACTTGTCACTCGCATCACCAATCCAATTGGCTAAAAACTTCATATTAAGCGGTTTGGCTAATACGTCATCGAAGCCTGCTGCTTGGTACTCGTTTATGTCATCATGTTGAATTTGAGCCGTAAATGCGGCTATGCTGATGTCTTTTTGGGCTGCGTTAGCGATATGCTTCAACTCAAGTAATAACTCAATACCAGAGCCATCGCCTAATTGAATATCGAGCATAATGCCGGCAAACTGCCAAGCACTATCGACGTTAAACAACGCTCTTGCTTGCGAACAACTATCAGCCAATACGGAATGATGTCCAAGATGTGCTAAAAACCCTTGGGCCACCATGGAATTCACTTTGTTGTCTTCGATAACGAGTACACATTTAGAATCAACTTTAGGTAACTCTGCACTGATAACCTCATACGTTTGTTCACAAATGTGTAATGGTAAACTAAAACCAAAGCTGGAACCCTCACCCACTTTACTACTCACCCGAATAGAATCATTGGCAGTGTTAGCCTCATTCATTAACGAGACTAATTCTTTACAAATAGCGAGCCCAAGTCCTGTGCCTCTGGTTCTGCCTTGATTAGGCTGTACACCATAGGCGATAAACAATTGATCCATGGCCTTTTCACTGATACCAACGCCAGTATCTGCCACTTCAAAGGTTAATTGTTTCTCGACCACATTTACCCGTAATGTAACCTCTCCTGCTGGAGTGAATTTAATGGCATTGCCGAGCAAATTAAACAACACTTGGCGCAATTTGGGGCCATCTACCGTTATCCATTTAGGTAAATTACCGCGAACTAAATATAACGAGATACCTGACAATCCCGCACCAGCTAACATGATTGCCATCACTTCATCGAGCAGCTCATTAAGCGCAACAGCCCGTGGTTCGTTAGTTAATTTACCTTGCTCCAAACGGGAAAAGTCCAAAATATCATTAAGTACATTTTGCAGTAAGGTGCCGCTGTATTGCGATAATGCCAACATTTGTTTTTGTGCTGGAGGTAATGGCGAGTGACTCAGTAAAGTCAGGGTGCCTAAAAGACCATTTAGCGGAGTACGGATTTCATGGCTCATGGTCGCTAAAAATAGCGATTTTGCCTTGTTAGCTTGTTCTGCCATCACTCTAGCCGTCGAATGCCCTTTTGCTTCAGCGTCTAGTTGACGGTTGGTTTCAGCCAGTTCGAGTGTACGTGCCTGCACGGTACTTTCAAGTGAGGCTTTATGGGCAAATAATTCTGATGCCGTTTGTTGTAATTCAGATTGCAGTGCTTGATTGTGCGCGGTTTTTTGTTTAAAAGCTTCAATGGCAGAAGCCATCGCGGTGAGTTCATCGTCTCCGTGAGGATCAAGTACTACTTCGGTATTGCCCTGACTTAATTTAGATAATGCAGCAGTTGCTTCACTTAGGCGTAAAGCGATGCCTTTATAAATAACCCGATAAACCACCAACAGCATAATGATTAACATCAAAATACCTGTCGCCCACAGCCCTGACTTAGCCCACAGTAATTGCTGTAAAAAATTACTTCGGGCATGTTCTGCCTGTAGCTGTTGTGCTTTCATTGCACTATCGACTGACTTATTCAGTTGGCCTAATTTATCCGTCAGCGTTAACAGTTGCGCATTTTGTTTTGTTAGCAATTGCGCATATTGCTGCTGCAAACTTAAGCCAACATTCACCTCCCTTAACATTATCAATTGGTGCTCAAGCTCTGTTGCCCTAACCGGATCTCGAATTAAGCCTTTAAGTAATTCTAGAGGCATTAAATCAATTTGCCCATTCGTTCCTGAACCTGTGTAAGGGCTCGGTATTTCGTTGCCGCTTTGTGAGTTATCGCGAGTAGAATTAATGGTATAAGTCGTTGGAGACAGTACTCGAGCCATACTGTTGAGTACGTTATTTAATCCGAGTTGTTGGTCTGGAGACTGTAATAACTGCCCTACTAACTCAATGTGATGGATCAATCCCAAAGCTCGATTTAAACGTTCACGGACATCCAAGTCTTGCTCTATGATGGAGTCCAAAAGTTTGGCACTTTGTTCAGCGCCAACCACTTGAGGGTAAGCTAAACTCAACTTGGCCAAAATGGTTGAATCGACCACGGCTTGTTCTGCTTCAAGTAAAACACCACTGTTACTGGCCGCTTCCGCCAGTGCGGCTCCTTTATTAATCAATTGCGCCGCCAACACTAAACGTTTACCCACTTGGCGGCCGAATACCGATAAGTCATGGATAATTTCGCCAGCTAATAAAGCTAAATGCTGATCTTTATTAACACCATGATTTTGTAGATTTAACGAATTGAGTCGTTCAATAGCAGAAAGCAAATTAGTGCTTTCCAGTGATAACTTACGCCCAAGGAAAGCGCGTTGAGCCTCTTCTTCCACTCGTTCAAGCGCTTGGGCATTGTCGAGCAAGCCATTAGAAGACTGCATCAATTGCCTTGCAGCCTCAGATGCAGGTAACGCCTCTTCATATAAATATTGGTCAGCAAGCTTTACCCAATAAAGCGAAATGCTGCCAAGGCTAACTAACATTAACAATAACAATCCGAGCAGACAAAATGCCAACATAAGGCGACCCACTAAGCTCTTGCCTGATAGTGATAAAGTGCTCACAGTCATTCCTTAAAATGTTATAATTACGAAAATTTTTTAGTGTTCTGTTAAGAAACCTTAATCGAGACAATATAATGCGCCGACTTATTTATTTGCTCATAGCTTGCTTAGGGACAATACCATTACTTGCTGAAGCAACATCCGATTCTAGCTGGACATTACAGCAGCGCACGCCCTTTAATGCCAAAATTCAAACAGTAAAATCAATACAATATAATCAACTGACCTCGGCCAAAAAGGCTTGGCGAATCTGTGCCTTAGTACCTCACCTTAAAGACGCTTATTGGATCGGCATTGATTATGGTTTGGTGTCAAAAGCCAGCCAATTAGGCATTAATTTAGAATTATTCGAAGCTGGTAGCTATTACAGAAAAGAGCAACAACTAAAACAACTTGAATACTGCCTTAATCAACCGTTCGATGCCATCTTACTCGGTGCTGTGGCCCCCAATTTACTTGATCAATATCCGGGGCTAATTAATAAACCCATCATAGCGTTAGTGAATAGACTCGATAACCCCATTATAACAACTCGTGTAGGCGTCAATTGGTATCAAATGGGCTGGAAAGCTGGCCACTTTATCGCCAAAGCTGTAAAAAATTTACCGCCATCGTCTCCAGTAACACTCGCTCTACTCACCGGCCCAGAAAGTGTTGGCGGCAGCGATTGGGTTGAGCTCGGTATTCAAGATGCTATTGCCGATAGTCCTATTGTGGTTTCGTCAATTCGTCATACCGATAATAATCGTGACCTTTATCGTGACCAACTTCATAATCTACTTAATGATCATGTTCCTAGTTATATTCTAGGCAGTGCCGTTGCTATTGAAGCAGCAATAGGAACATTGCAACATAAACGATTAACTGGCCAAGTAAAACTTGTGAGCAGCTATTTATCGCCAGCGAC
The DNA here is from genome assembly GCF_014163715.1 of Shewanella sp. SR44-4. NCBI lineage: Bacteria > Pseudomonadati > Pseudomonadota > Gammaproteobacteria > Alteromonadales > Shewanellaceae > Shewanella > Shewanella sp. SR44-4. The sequence goes on from NZ_JACJDU010000026.1 coordinate 33,382, forward strand.
CTTGCGCGGACTTTATCGCAATAAAGTGGCTTTCAGTAGTGATGATCAAGTGGTGTTACAAGGTAAATTGGCAATAGATATTGCGGTAAAACTACTGGAGGGGGCACACTCATTTGGGGATATTGGCCCACAAATACAGGCGTTAGAACAAGGAACTGTGCAACTCAATATGTTTAACAACAGCTTAGCCCCTGCAGACTTTTACCCCATTTATCGTGTGACGACAAAAACTAATCTTTAACCTTTGTCGCAAACAAATAGCCTTCTCCGTGAACCGTTACAAACAGGTCTGCCTGTAGTTTATTTCGCAAACGGCGAATAATGACATCAATGGTTCTATCATTTACATCTTCATTACGGTGGCTTGTTTGCTGCATTAGCCGCTCACGTGATAGTACTTGCTGTGGATGCAATGCAAAGGCGGTAAGTAATTCGAACTCTGCTTTAGTCAGCTTTATCACCTCGTCACCACGACTCAGTTTTCGGCTGTTTAACTCAAGAATATATTTATCGAAGGTAATGATATCGTCACACTGTTCAAATTGTTCTACAACTTCTTGTTGTGCTTTTTTAACTAATGAAATTCGCCACAACAAATTTTTAACTCTTACCAATAGTTCTCTTAATTCAAATGGCTTAGTCACATAATCATCAGCACCCATCTCAAGGCCAACGATTTTATCAATGGTTTCATCACGACCAGTGACTAATATAATGCCAACGTCCGAACGACTTCTTAGTTCACGCGCCAAGCTCAAACCGTCGGTACCGGGTAAGTTAATATCTAACATCACCAAATCGATATGTTGATTTGTAAACTGTTGCCACATCTGTTCGCCGTCTCCAGCTTCAAGTACACGATAACCTTCACGCTCAAAATAACCTTTTAATCGAGCGCGGATCACGGCTTCATCGTCAACGACGAGTACCGTATTTGTTAAACCAGTATGTGCCATCATCCTATCCAGATAGTGTTGCTAATAATGGCCGTTATTATTCATAACTTTTCATATTTTCCTATAAAGATTTGTCAGGAATGAGTGACAGCTAGCAAAATAGTTTATAAAAAAGGACCTGAGTCACACAATGGGAATGCGTAGAATCAGGTCCAATAATAAAAAAGATTATATTATCAATTTAGAAACTTTTGCTGACGCCAACAACCACTCGGTCATCAAAGATTTTTGTTTGAGTGCCATAGACCTTATGATCGCTATCCATGGTACTGCCATGATAACGAACATCAAAATTGATTCCGGCATAGGCTTTACTCACACCCAAATTCCAGTGCCCCCAACCTTCTGCACCATGACCATCTAAATCTTGGTAGCCGATACTTGCTGATACGTATAAACCATTGTCAAACTGATAGCTCGGATGAACGGCATAGTTAACACCTTGCCAGCCCTCTACACCAAACCAATCATCGATTGTTGGAGTCACTTCTAACTGCACATTTGCATGACCAAATTGCTTACCGACTTTAATCCACAGTTCGGTATAATTTGAATATGAGGCACCTGGATACAGGTAAGAAAAAACCATGACGTCGTAACTGATACCACTATTGCCAAACTCGCCTGCTTTACCAATATAGGGTGCGGTGACAATTTCTAAATTGGGGTCTGCAAATTTGATATTGGATGCAAATACACCAGCATACCAACCCAGATCATTGCCCCAACCTAGGGTACCTTGTACCACTGGTACTTCTGCATCCATTGTTTCTGATTCGCCACGGAAAACATAATCTGAAGCAAAGGTTAATTTACCACTTATGGCTCCACCGAAGACATCATCGTCTGCAGCGTTGGCAAAAGAGGTCGCCGATAAAAGTAGACTGCCTAATAAAATTGACTGAGCTAATTGAGTTTTTCTAATGTTCATATTCATCACCCTAAAATATATGTTCTTATTGATAGAGTGACTATATTCAAAACTTGTGAATAGCTATTGAGCTGGATATGAACTGATCGGAAACAAATATGAAAAAATATGAACACTAAGATTTAACATGACCTCAAGCATTGTGTATCGCTCTATTAAACATGAATGATCGATTTTTATAATCAAAAGTGTCTATATGCACAGCTGGATTTCGATGTGCTTCACTAGGTTAAATCGGTAAATACTCAGATTTATGTAACGCTCAACTTTTACAATATTTGAGCTATTGTGCTTATGAGTTTTTAAACAACAGGCTTACAACTGGCTCTGCTGTTGTTTGAAGGGTTGATGATAAAACTGCAGGGTTTTACCTACCGTTAATTTGTCTTTGTCTGTCATTTTGTTCCAAGCGATAATTTGGTCCACACTGACCTTATACACTTTGGCAATACTCCACAGTGTGTCGCCATATTTTACCGTGTGATCGCTTTGAACTGTTGACTGATTAGATGTTGTAATAATCCTTGGCTGTTTGCTTGGTGCAGCTTGCTTTGGTGTAGAGACTTGGGCGTTTTGTGTTGTAGCCAGTTCGACTAAGGGTGTCATGCCCGATGCAGCTTGTGGCATATACAAAAATTGACCCGCAACGATCTTATCGCCATTAATGTCATTCATCGCTTTTATTTCTGACACCGTTGTAAGGTGACGTTTTGCAATGACACTAATATTATCGCCAGCTCTAATCTGATATTTAAACCATTTTACTCTAGCGCTAATATCAGTATCCGCAAGAGCTTGTTTAAACTCACTGACTTTACTCACTGGCACTATCAACTGATGCGGTCCATCGGGTGATGTTGCCCAGCGATTAAACCCTGGATTCAATTTTTGTAACCGAGCAATTGATATATTGGCTAGATCGGCAGCAACTGCGATGTCAATTTGGCTTCCGACATCAATTACTTCAACTAGTGGTTTATTAGGAATGGATTTAAGACTGATGCCGTAGCTTTCAGAATGTTTAATCACATCTGCTATTGCCAGCAATTGTGGTACGTATTGCCGAGTTTCCTTAGGTAATGGTAAAGACCAAAAGTCGGTGCTCAGCCCTCTTGCTTCATTATATCTAATAGCCTCACGTAAGCGACCTTCACCAGCATTGTATGCGGCTAGTGCATATAACCAGTTGTCGGTTTTTTTATACAAGTATTCGAGCATATCTAATGCAGCGGTGGTTGCAGCAGGCACATCTTTTCTGCCGTCATACCACCAATTCATCTCTAATCCAAAATGGCTGGCCATTGGTGAGGTAAATTGCCACAGGCCTGATGCGTCGGCACTGGAATAAGCAAAAGGATTAAACGAACTTTCTACTATAGGGAGTAAGGCCAGTTCGATAGGTAAATCTCGATGTTCAAACTCTTGGACGATTAAATATAAAAACGGCTTGGCGCGCTGTGAAATCTGCTCGAGATGCTGTGGATTATTAATATACCAATCACGATATTGGTTAACTAATTGTTGATCTGGAATGGGCATATCCATTGAATATCGAATGCGTTCCCATACATCACCGCTGTCTTGATAATTGCGCCGAGCTAACAACTTAGGAACTTTTAATGATGTTGGTTTATTCACACCACCAAGACTTTTTTCTGCTTTGGCATCTTCTACAACAACAGTTTGGCAACCACTCAACAGGATAAAACCTGCCGCAATAAGGAAGATTGATGCTCTCAATTAAAGGTGTTCCTCAGATAGTACGCCGTTATTTTCTTGTTATAGCGTGAGTTTTTAAAGCAAAAGTCGTACATTGTAATTTAGTTTTATTGTTCTATCCATCTGTTTAAAAACGTCTGTTTAATCAACTCACGGTGCTAACTGCTTTTATTAAACCGTTATCAGACGACACTAGCTAACGTTACGCCCTTTTAGGGATATATAGTTATAGCAGTGTTCATTGTGTATACTTCAATCGTGACGTTAACATTATTGTAACTAATAGGATTCAATCAGGTTTGCCTACATAAGATATTATGTTCTCTTGGTTGTGATTCATAACGAGCTGGTTAATAATTTATGTTTACCTAAAAAACTATGATCAGGCGATTAAAAAGTTCATTTTGATTTTCATAGTGTTGGTATTTTACTTTTACCCGTTAAACTTTTACTGTTTAGCCAATAAATCCAGCAGGTAGTCATCATTGGTCACCTGGTAAAAATGGAAAAATCATGTCTCATTCAAATGCTGTTCTTGTTAGAAATAATGTTAAATTAATCGGTAATGGTAGCAAAACCTTAGTTCTCGCACATGGGTTTGGTTGCGATCAAAATATGTGGCGTTTTGTAACCCCTGAACTGATGAAGCATTTTACTATTGTCCTATTTGATTATGTTGGTTCAGGTGCTTCTGATATCTCTCAATACAGTAGAAAACGTTATGGTCAACTTGAAGGATATGCAGAAGACATCATCGAAGTATGTGACGCTTTGCACTTAACTGACGCCATTTTTATAGGGCATTCCGTGAGCAGTATTATTGGTGCAATTGCTGCAATTCAAAAACCTGAGCTATTTTCTAAGCTGGTAATGGTATGTCCTTCACCCTGTTTTTTAAATTTTCCTCCTGAATATTTTGGCGGTTTCGATAAAGAAGACTTACTCGAGTTGTTAAATCTAATGGACAAAAATTATATTGGCTGGGCTAATTATTTAGCTCCGTTAGTAATGGGAACAACCAATTCTGATGAACTTATTGGTGAATTATCAGGCAGCTTTTGTTCTACCGACCCGGTTATTGCGAAGAACTTTGCTGAAGCGACTTTTTTATCTGATTATCGTTATCTACTAAAAGAGATTACACAACCGTGTTTAATTTTACAAAGTGAAAATGATGCCCTGGCAGCAACATCTGTTGGTGAGTTTATTGTGAGCGAAATACCCCATAGCGAACTTAACATTATCGCTGCCCATGGTCATTGCTTGCATATGACTCATCCTGAAGAAATTTTAAAATCGATAATGAAATTCGCAAAATGATCACGACAAAAAATAGTAAAATCGAAAGTAATAAAACATTTGAGCACTCCCCAGATAGTTTCCAGTGTGGTGCGTTAGTCACCAATGCAGCCAACATTATTATTTATGTAAACTCATACTTTACCGACGAACTATTGTGGAATCCAGAGCAACTTATAGGCAAAAATGCGGATATTATCTTTACCCAATCTTCCCGCATATTTTTTCAAAGTTATTTAATTCCAACACTTTTACACGAACAAATTTGTGAAGAAATGCAGTTGATTATTTTTAATGCTGACGGGCTACGAATTCCGATAACAGTGAATGCTCGTTTAAGCGATGACGGCTGTATTTATTGGAGTTTTTTCAATGCCTCCAAGAGAGACCAACTTTATGATGAGTTAATAAAAACAAGAAAAAAACTTGAGGAGCAAGCTGAAAAATTAAAATTGCTTGCTTCAACTGACGAGTTAACGCAGCTATTAAATAGAAGAGAAATGAAATATCGTTGTACGTTAGCGCTTGAACAGGCTGCTAGATCTCATCAATCTGTTAGTTTATTAGTGTTAGATGTCGATCATTTTAAAATCATTAATGACACCTTTGGTCATTTAGAAGGCGATCGAGTACTGAAAGAACTCGGGCATATTTTGAAGGACTTTTGTCGACAAACCGATCTTGTCTCTCGCTTTGGCGGCGAAGAATTTTTGATCTTGCTACCAGACTCCAACAAAAGTGATACTTTATTATTTTGTAACCGGCTCCAAGATAGCATCACGCAAATTAAAGTGGGTGACGGCGTGCTAACCGTCAGTATTGGGGTCAGTATTTGTGATGATAAAACACTGTTTACAGATTTATTTACTCAAGCGGATAAGGCTATGTATAAAGCCAAAGCACTTGGAAGAAATAGAACTGAAGTTTATTGTTTGGATTAAGAGCCTGTTAGTTTCGCTACAAAGCCAGTAACACCCTACTTAAAAAGCGTTAGCCATATTTCACATCATTTCCGGTTTAACCGCCCAACGCCCAGCAACGTAATAACTTAGTAATGTAATAATCTAATAACGTTCCTCTTTATCGATTATGATTTTTCTGCCACTCTTTGTTTATAGGGTTCATGACTCACTAGTCAATATGTTCTGTCATTTGGGATGTGACCTTCATCATCGGATTTCGATTTTATCAATGCCAACGTCGGCTATTTTCACTGTTTAAACATCCTGCCTTTGAGTAGATTAGTTGTTATCAAGCATTAGTCTATAAAAAGTGAGTTTCATCATGACATTACAAGATAACATTGAGAAAATTGTCACCCACCCTCACCTTTCTCCTAAGCAAAAATCCAACTATTTAGCATTAGAAGCTGAAAACAGTCTGCCTTATGTGGCGGTGTCTGAGCCGGTAAATAATGCCATGAAGCAAGGTATTATTTGCGATATGTTTGAAGGTCATGCGCCATTTAAACCGCGTTATGTGTTGCCAGATTATGCAAAATACCTGCAGCAAGGATCTCAGTATTTGGAGCTGTCGCCCGCCGAAGACTTTGATGACGCCTTAAATGCATTAACCATTCTTTATTTTCATGTGCCATCGGTGACCAATATCCCGGTTTACTTAGGCCAATTAGATACGTTATTAATGCCTTTTACACAAGGGCTTGATGCTGAAGCCATCTATCGCAAGCTCAAGCGGTTTTGGATATTACTCGACCGCACGTTACCCGATGCGTTTATGCATGTGAATATTGGCCCAACTGATAACATTATTTGCCGAACCATTTTGCGTATAGATGCAGAATTACAACAAATTGCCCCCAACCTAACCTTCATGTATGACCCTGCCGTAACGCCAGATGATTTATTATTTCAGGCCACCAGCAATATTTGTCAATGCGGTAAACCTCACATTGCCAACTATCCGCTACATGCCGACGCCTTCGATACTCGTGGTTTTGGGATTGTCAGTTGTTATAACGCATTACCGTTAGCTGGCGGCGCCAATACCTTGGTGCGGGTTAACCTCAAAGAAGTCGCTCTAAACGCTAACAGTATTGATGATTTTTTTGCCCAAACTCTGCCATATTACAGCCAACTCGCATTCGAGCTTATTGAAGCGCGTTCGGCATTTCTACACCAACAATCTCATTTCTTTGACAGTTTTTTAGTTAAGGAACAGTTGATCGATGAATCTCGTTTTGCACCTATGTTCGGTATTTATGGTATGGCTGAAGCGGTCAATATTTTACAAGCCTTATTACCTAGTGCTGCTGAGGTTTCAACTACCAACGTCGCAAGTAAACCCAATACAGGCTACGGCCATAACCTTGATGCTAATGAACTTGGACTCAGAATATCTGCAGCTTTAGACAACATAGTAAAGTCGACCCCGGTCACTTACGGTTATAACGGTCGCGCGTTATTGCATTCTCAAAGTGGCATTAGTTTGGATAAAAATGTCACCCCTGGCGTGCGTATTCCCTATGGCTCAGAACCAGACCCTATTAGTCATATTCAAGCACTAGCTAAACATCATCAATATTATACTGCCGGAATCAGCGATATTCTAACCATAGATGAAACCGTTAAAGCGAATCCTCAAGCGATGTTCCAACTCTGTAAAGGCGCCCTTAGTTCAGGTTTTAGAGAGTTTAGTGCCAATGTTGCTAATAACGATTTAGTCCGTGTTACTGGTTATATGGTTAAACGCTCGGACATTGAAACTTTTAAGCAATGCGGTTCACGCACCAACACCACAGGGTTAGCTGCTGAAGCCGCAATCAATACGGGGATACTTCAACGCCAAGCTCGGGTAGTTGCTCACGAACAAGCTCCTTTTATTCATGAGTAAACATGCCGTTGTCAGTCAAATATTGCCATTTTCCTGTGTCGACGGGCCTGGCAGTCGTTTGGTGATATTTTTGCAAGGCTGCAACTATCAATGCAAAAATTGTCATAATCCTCACACCATCAGTTTGTGTGATGCTTGTGGTGACTGCATTGATAGTTGCCCTGAACAGGCACTTAGTCTTATTCATTCACAAGCTATGCCGTTACCCCAAATGCGGTCACAAGAAATGTGGTTACACGGAACTCTAATACCAGTTAATCATTCGCCAAGTAGTTCTCCATGTAGTTCTCCAAGTAAGCCCCATATTGTCTGGGACAGCACCAAATGCAGCCAATGCGATACTTGCCTTGCGGTATGCCCTAGACAATCGACGCCTAAAACGTCTCATTACACCGTTGAACAAATGCTAGAGGTTATCTACGGACAACGTCATTTTATCAATGGCATTACACTCAGTGGCGGCGAAGCGAGCTTACAATTGCCTTTTATTATTGAGCTTTTTAGTGCGATAAAGTCCTCAGAACATTTATCGCATCTAAGTTGTATGCTCGACACCAATGGCAGCTTGAGCTCAACAGGTTGGCATAAGCTACTGCCATTTTTAGATGGCGCAATGGTTGATTTAAAAGCATGGCAACAAGATACCCATCATTACATCACAGGGCGTGATAACCAGCCGGTATTTACGTCAATCGAGTTACTGACTCAGCACAATAAATTGTATGAAGTAAGACTGTTACACATTCCCGGCATCACGGATTATGAGCATGATGTTGACGCCCTGGGCGGGTATTTATCCAACCTCCCCACAGAGACTCGGGTGAAGTTAAATGCGTTTCATCATCATGGTGTTAAAGGCATAGGCTCTACATGGCCACAATGTACTCAAGCGGATATAGCACGTTTAGCAAATCAACTTACTCAGCGAGGAGTAACCAATATCGTCTTACCGTCGCTGTATATCTAATCGCTATATATCTAATCGCTATATTTAGCACCTATATTTAGCGTCTATAGGTAAGTTCTACATGTCACATCTATAGGTAACTGAGGTTGAATAAATGGCTAACACGGCTTTGCTGCAACTTAATACCAAATCAATTCATTGATAAAGTACCATTTAATCAATACTTAAAATCGTATTGATGCGCTTAACGACTGCACAGCAATATTTGTTCATACAGCCAACGATGAGCAGGATCGTTCATACTTTGCCGATGCCACACAAGGCTATAAGCAACTTTGCCATAATCGATCGGTAACGGTTTAATCAGTAATCCTTGGGCTTGCTTGGCTATTGAGGCCCAGTGGCGCGAACCGGTAAATAGCAGTTCACTGTGATGGCACATTAACGCTGCGCTGCCAAAGTCAGGTACCGAAATCGGTATCGCCCGTTTTTTAGATTGTTGTGCCAGTAAAATATCAAAAAATGGTGTGCTCAAATCAGTATCTGTTATGCCGATGTGGCTGAAATTTAAGTAGTCATCAAGGCTAATAGTCTGCTGTGACGCCAGTGGATGGCTAGCACTCATTAGGCAGACCATTTCATCGTTGATTAAGGTTTCCCAGACTAAGTCTTCATCGACATTGGTTGGTTGGCTTAAGTCATGTGGCAAAAGAATAAAATCCAACGAGCCTTTTACTAAGCCGTCAAAGCCGATGTTGTCTTTATTGTAAATATCGATATGGATATTGGGCGCCAGGTTGAGAATATGAGCCGTTAATGTGGCGGCTAACAACTCAAATGTGCTTTCGCGCATCGCCAGTGAAAAGCTACCTTGATAATGTTGTGGCTTGAACACATCCTGGTTCATGATCTGATTCATATCATTAATCATCTGCTTCACACTTGGGCCTAGTCGTCGTGCTAATGCAGTGGCGATGAGTGAATTGCCATGACGATAGAATAATTCATCATGCAAACTTTCTCTTAGCTGACTTAAGGTTTTACTCACCGACGATGGGCTTAGACATAACCGTTCAGCACAGGCTGTGACACTGAGGGTATCAAGCATCACATGCAAAGTGATCAAGTGTTTCATACTGATACGTGAAAGCTTGGCCAATTCCATTTACGAATTACTCTTTATAAGTCATGTATTTGTTTACGAAAATATAAACCTAAATGATATTACGGTATAGGCTTCACAAGCATAATCAAGACCCGCTTCACATTGCTATCGGTTAAATAAATGTTTATTCCGCTATCAGCTCTATTTCTAATCCATATAATGCGGCTTTATGCACAGACTTGTTAATTACTCACTTCAGAAACCTTACTGCTAACACCAGTATCGCTTGATCGGTTGTGCTATTGCGACAATTAACGTGGTCATTTTTGTCTTTTGTGCCATTTATGACACGAGTTAAACACAACTTATTGTGTGGCTAATGTAAAAATCATCTAACAACTAATCACATCTAAATTTTTAATTAATAAAATCAGATACTTATTTTTATTTATGTTATTTATTATCATCTAACCGATATTGGCCTAGCAATTGCTATTACTAAGTATGTTTGCAATCTACTTTACAGATTAGAGTTGCATTAACTTAACCATTTTTTTGGAGTAATAACATGACTGATTCTATTGTTTCTTTTCCGCAATTAAACCGACCCGCTCCGGCCTTTAATACCAAGACAACACATGGCATGCGCTCACTTACTGACTATAAAGGTAAGTGGCTAGTGTTGTTCTCCCATCCTGCGGATTTTACCCCTGTGTGTACGACTGAGTTTATTGGGTTTGCTCAACGTGCAGAAGAATTTGCCAAGCTTAATACTGAGTTACTCGGTTTATCCATCGACAGTGTTCATTCCCATATCGCTTGGGTACGTAACATTGAAGAAAACTTTGGCGTTGAAATAACCTTCCCGATTATTTCCGACTTATCAATGGAAGTGGCTAAAGCCTACGGCATGATCCAACCCGGTGCGAGTGACACAGCTGCCGTTCGCGCAACCTTTATTATCGATCCCGAAGGTGTATTGCGTGCCATGGTGTATTACCCAATGAGTAATGGTCGTTCTATAGATGAATTTGTTCGATTAGTAAAAGCACTGCAAACCAGTGATGCCAATGGCGTTGCTACCCCAGAAAACTGGCAACCTGGCGATGACGTTATTGTGCCACCACCAGCAACAACTGCTGACGCTAAAGCACGATTATCCCAGGGTTATGATTATGTAGATTGGTATTTTAGTAAGAAGTCGCTTTAACCCGTGGCAAGCACTGGGACGCTTAGTCCCTGTGCACTATTTAACAGGAGCTTGTGATGATTTCAACCTTTAGTGTCCATGAATTTTTAGATGAAGACAGTGAAACATTCACTTATGTTGTTGCTGATAATACCACATCGTTTGCTGTCATTATTGACCCGGTTTTAGACTTTGATTATAAATCAGGTCGAACAGGCACACGAAATGCTAATCGGGTTTTACATTGGATTGAACGCCAAGCGTTAACCGTCAAATGGATACTTGAAACCCATGCTCATGCCGATCATTTATCTGCTGCCAGTTATTTACGTGACCAAATTGGTGGCCAAATGGGTATTGGCGAGCACATCACCGAAGTCCAGCAGACTTTTAAAAAGGTATTTAACCTAGACGCTAGCTTTTTGCCTAACGGCAGTCAATTTGACCATCTATTTAAACATAATGAGCTGTTACAAGTCGGTAATATGACCATTCGTGTTATGCACACACCGGGTCACACTCCGGCTGATCTTGCTTACATTGTGAATGATCAAGCCGCCTTTGTTGGAGACACCATTTTTATGCCTGATGTGGGTACCGCCAGATGTGATTTCCCCGGTGGGGATGCCAATACTTTGTACGATTCCATTCAGGCATTATTTACTCTCCCAGATACAACAGATATCTACGTGTGTCATGACTACCCTACTGAGGGGCGCGGGCATCAATTTAAAACTCAAGTCATCCAACAGAAACAACACAATATTCATGTGAATGACACTATGACCAAATCTGCTTTTGTGACGCTTCGTCAACAACGAGACGCCACATTGCCGATGCCTAGGCTGATATTGCCATCGATTCAAATCAATATTCGCGCAGGCCAAATGCCTGCACCTGAAGACAACGGCACTGTGTATTTAAAAATCCCGATTAACCAGCTTTAAACTTAAGAGTAACCATGATGATACAAGCAATCATTGGCGCATTATTAATTGGTTTAGTGCTGAGTGTATTAGGGTCTGGTGGCTCCATCCTTACTGTTCCGGTGTTGCTTTACCTTATTGGAATGCAACCCCAATTAGCTATCGCTTCGTCATTGTGCATTGTGGGTGCTATCAGTTTAATCAGCAGCATAGGCTTTATTAAGCATAAAAAAGTCTCTTGGCCTCATGTGTTTTTATTTGGTTTACCTGGCATGGTAGGCACCTATTTAGGCGCATGGCTCAGCAGCTTCTTTAACAGTGACATACAACTTACTGTGTTTGTCATTTTGATGCTCATTGGCGCGGTGATGATGTGGCGAAATCAATCTAGCCGCTACCAAGCTGGCAAACTAAATATCGCTAAAATCTTGTCGCAAGGATTAGCGGTTGGGGTTGTCACCGGTTTTGTGGGTGTGGGTGGTGGCTTCTTAATTGTACCTGCACTGGTGTTACTTGGCGGCATTGAAATGTCGTTGGCCATTGGTACCAGCTTACTGATTATTTCAATGAACTCACTGGTCGGTTTTGCTAAATATTACTCATTACTTTCAAGTAAAGGGTTTGAGTTCGATGGGTCGATTATTGCCATCATGATTGCAGGCGGACTTGTCGGCAGTATTGCCGGCCAATGGATAAATCAATATTTACCCAAAGCGATTTTACAAAAAATATTTGCCGTGTTTTTAGTGCTAATGGCGCTATTCATTTTAACTAAATCCATTATTTAACATCACGAGGTACACATGAAAACTGCCCAGGAATACATAAGTGAGATTAAAACCCACATTATTGAAGTGAGTACCCAAGAATTACTGACGGCAATGCTTAACCCTGATGTGATCATCATCGATGTTCGTGAGCATGATGAGTTTACGACGGGCCATATAGAAGGTGCGGTGAATTTTCCACGTGGAGTATTAGAGATGAAAATACACGAGCATCCTTTAGTGAGTCATCACTGCGAGTGGGTATTGGCGTTAAATGAACTAGCTGATAAAGACATATACCTTATTTGTCGAACTGGTGGCCGTTCTGCACTGGCGGCAGCATCATTACAGGATATGGGGTTTAGCAAACCTCTGTCTGTTGCCGGTGGCATGATGCAATGGCAACAAGATGGCTTTCCATTGGTGCCTCATAAAATATAAATTACGCAAACATGAGCCAACATTATGTGGCTCATGGCTTATTTTTTACTGATGGCAGATGCTGTTAATGGCTAACCGTGCTAATGGTTGATTGTGTTAATGGTTGATTGTGTATTCATTTTTAGAGCCGATTTAGCGGTATTTTAAGGTAGTAGTTACCCTTACAGTCAGCTAATGGCATGTTACCCGCACGAATATTCATTTGAATCGCGGCTAATAATAGTTGCTGTATGTCAGGGTCAATATGGCGTTGTTGATGCCGTTTAATAAACTCTGCTAGGGTGACATTCCCCCCTACCACACTGTTATAGCGTTTTTGGGCAATCACCGATGTTTCTAACCCATTATCTGTACGTTTCTGTGCATGTGGATCATGGCCAACAAACACCCGAGTGCAATTAGGTAATGCCAATATTCGCTGAATTGAATGGTACAAGGTTATTGCACTGCTATTGGGGAAGTCAGTATTAACGGTACCTAACTCCGGCGTTGACAAGGTGTCGCCTACAAACACAACATCTTCAATGAGATAACTGACGCAGGTTGGTGTATGACCCGGTGTATGCATAATGTGAATATCTAAATGACCCAGTTTAATGAGTTCTTCATCCACAAATAATTGTTCAAATTGTTCGCCATTACATTTAAAACTATCATCAAGATTCAGTAATCGCTTAAAGGTATGTTGAACTTTGGTGATGTTCTCGCCAATTCCGGTTGTTCCACCACGTTTTTTCTTGATATAACAGGCCGCAGAAATATGGTCGCTGTGGGCATGGGTTTCTAAAATCCATTCAACTTCAAATCCATGTTCATCGATATGCTCAATGATGCTATCAGCAAAACTCGTGCTTATGGTGCCAGACGCCATGTCAAAATCTAAAACAGGATCAATAATCGCACATTGACGGGTAGCAATATCGGTCACCACATACGTAAGAGTATGGCTAGCTTGATGATAAAAAGGATCGATTCGGATTCTACTCATGACACATTAACTCCCAACACAATACACTGGTATTTGTCAGATAAAGCCTCAGATTAAGATTGGTAATATTCTCAACATCATTGATTCAATGACTGAGGAGGGTTAATCACTACAGCATGATGTTAAATTAAACCATCAATGTAAACTGCGGATTAAGTCGCAACAAACAGCGAATTAATAAGCATTATTTGATTTACGATCCGAAGAATAAGGCTTAATGATAAAGCCCTATTCCCGTGGTAGTTTGTTAATTACTTTTTCGACTTTGGCTTTCGACTATTGCTTTCGGCTATGGCTTAGCAGTAACCGATGGAGTAGATGTTTTGATATCCTTTTTCAGTGAAAATGCGCCACGAATATCACCAAGGGCAAAGTTAACCGCTTTATCATCTGGATAGGTTTTGCTAAGCAATGCACTCACTTCCGGTTCAATATTACTGCCATGGCAACCTAAACATAATTGTTGCGCTGGTATGGCCTTCATATAACGAAACTGAGTGTTGCCATCATTGACGATAAACTCACTCGCCACGATTGGCTTATCTGCAGGTTGTAGTCCTGAGGCATTCACCAGCTCAAATTGTTGTAATTGCGATAACTCCCATTCATCTGGCGTATTGTCTGAATTACGCACACGTAAACTGGTTCGAGTCAGTGTCCAGCCATCTTTCGAGTTTTCAGCGGCAATGGCAGGTGCAACCGATTTACACACCGACACCGCATTGATTAAGCCACCTTGTTTAATTGCGGCTTGTAACTGACCTTTTAACGCTTGGCTAAAATCGGCAATGCGTTGATTGGCCTGTTGTTCAAGCACCTGCTGTTGCGTTAGTGATTCAGCATGGCAAAGGCTGCTCATGCCAGCAATCACTAATAACGCACTGATGTTACGTGCATTTAAAACCGTTTTTTTGTGCTTTGATGTTAATTTCATTATTTGTCATCCTCGTCTTCAAGTCGGGTCATTCCCATTAACTTCAGGGCATAATTTTCGTACATGGGTTCACTACTGCCAGGGCACCGTTCGGTCGTAAGCGATATAACACAATCAATACAAAGCTTGTGCCATATCACACTAGTTATTTTTAATCGTTTAAAATCATTAGCTTAAACATCATTGAAATTGACAGGATGCCCATACTAGGTTGTTGAGTGACAAATGAGTGACAAATATGACATCGTAATGACATTTATCGTGCTATTAATGTCATTATAAAGGTTGGCCGATTAATATGAATCGCAAGCGAGAGTAATCAATGAATAACACCACCGTTGTACAATCTATGATAAACGCTATTGATAAACCGGCGATTTTTATTACTCCCGATTATGTGATCCATGCGGTTAATCAAGCCTATATCGAAACCTATGATGACGACGTTATTTTAGGCCAAAGTAAATGCCATCAAATCTCTCATAATAGTGACCAACCTTGCGATAAACACGGTGAGGAATGCCCGTTATTACAATGCCAGAGTACTAACCGAGCTGCCAGTGCCGTGCATATTCACAGCACGGTGCAAGGTAAGTCTTACTGCGACATTTTAATGAAACCTATAAAAGATAATAGTGGCATGGTATTGGGGTATCTAGAGATTTTAGATGCCATAGATTACGCATCGACAGAATCAAAAAAAGGCACCATGATCGGTCAATCGGCGCCATTTAAGCAGATGCTCAACAGGATTAATCGAGCCTCTCAATCCAATATCGCGGTTCTGTTACAAGGTGAAACCGGTTCAGGCAAAGAGTTAGTTGCTAAAGCGGTACATCAGGCCAGCAACCGAAATGATAAACCGTTTGTGGTGATTGAATGCACTGGGCTAAGTGAAAATCTGTTCGAAAGTGAATTATTTGGCTATGAAAAAGGTGCATTTACAGGGGCGACAAGCAGCAAAAAAGGCTTGATAGAAATAGCGCACGGTGGAACGGTGTTTTTTGATGAAATTGGCGATGTACCGATGAACATGCAAGTGAAGTTACTTAGGTTACTTGAAACCCAGTGTTATCGTGCCGTCGGCGGATTAAAACAGAAACGTTCTGACTTTAGGCTAGTCAGTGCCAGCCATAAGAATTTACTCGATTTGGTTGAAAAAGGTGAATTTAGGCGCGACCTGTATTACCGCATTGCAGGATTTCCGATTTACTTACCGTCGTTACGTGAGCGTTATGATGACATTCCGACGCTGGTGAATCACTTTATAAAATATTCTGATTACAAACATAAAAAGTTTTCGAGCAATGCATTAACTCTTTTGGGTCGTTATGCATTTCCGGGAAATATTCGCGAATTGAAAAATATTATTGAGCAATCGGCACTTATCGCCAATGAGGATGTTATACACAGCAGTGATTTACCTGAAAGCGTTCAACCTAGCCACACATCTAAGGATGAAACAATTGCCGTAAAACTTAACACCGAACTGATGACGTTAGATGACATGGAATGTGCGTATCTTTCGCAGGTATGTGAGCAATATGCAGGATCGCCAGCCGAACTAGCGATAACGCTTAATATCAGTGTGCGTACCTTATATCGAAAATTACAACGCTATGGTTTAAAGCTTAACTAGCCACCACAGCGCTGTGATAAAACACCCCTAGCGATCATTAATGAGCAATTAGTGAATGTTTTTTATTGCAGCAACGTTTCATTGTTGTGGTTTCATTCGCCAATTTAGATTTAGACTCGCAGCAACGTTTATGTGTCCCCGAGTCAGATTGGTTATGGCAGTCTTCTTCACCATGAGCGTGTTGATGATCATGGTCATGGTTATGTTTATGCTCATGGTTACAGCAACCACCAGTGGCTTTCTTAGCAATATTATTGATGGATGGTCGCCCCTGACTTGCCTCGGTAAATGGCTCACAGTCCGCTAAATGACTACTGGCAAAATACTCTATTGCAGTACGACCATTTTTTGCGTGAAATACACTCAATTGTTGGCTTAATAACTTAGATAAAAGCTGTTGGCCAATGTTGCGCACGATGACGCGATCCGCTCCATTTGCCAGTATCATACTGACTAATTGTTGTTTACCCTCACATCCTTCTGTTAATGCTGGGTTGGCAAAGCGCCCTTTTACTTGGCCTTGCTCATCAATGAATAGCATCTCATCGGCACGGCTAAAGTGGTTGGCAATATGTTGGTCTTTCATAGGTATGGCAGTAATCATCATGTCTCCTCATGTGCATTTTTAACAAATCGATTAAACGCAGTTGTTCCAACTTGGTTTATCGACATGCCACTGGGCTTAAAACAGCTTTTGCCGAGAGCGTCCTAGAATGTTCGTTTATTTTTGGAGGCTTGGCATTATCTGCTTAAATTAATCGAATAATGGTAATTGGCATATGCAATATATACTCTTATTATTAGCATATGCCAATAATAATTTCGATTCTGGTTTGAGTTTTGTGACGCGTGACATTATTTATGATGACAAGTATTTTACCTGTCATAAGGCGTGCGAGGATGTAGATAACGATAGAGCGCTATGTAAGCGCCCTATCAATTTTACTATTGTTGCATCATTTGACTGTGTTGTTTCATGATAATAGCCATTAACTCTTCGTGATTAACTAATTTGACGTTTTCACCTTTTACGCTGGCGCGGTCTAAGGTTATCACCGGTGATGCAATAAATTTCTTTGCATTGGTTGAAGAGAAAATCTCTTTGCTACGCACGTGAATATCTTCATCTTTGGTTAGATGTAGACTCCAATATAACGCATCGGACTTAATAAAATTCGTATCATCTGCTCCTGATGAAAACACATCATAAAACTGTAATTCTATTAAATGTTGACCAGGAGACACCTCCATTTCACTTTTATTTGATGCCGATTTGCCATCGACCGCAGTAAAGATTAAATAGTCAGGTAATGAGATAGTGGCAGCCATTGCTGCTGAGCTGGCTAAAGATAATAGTGTGATCGCAATGAATTTTTTCATAATAAACTCCGTTAACTTTTTGATGCTTATAGTTTTTTGATGCTTATAGTTGAAGCAACAAAAATCTTTATAAATTAATGTGGGTAACTAATAAACATAAAGAATTAAGCTATCGGAGGCGGATTTTGGCTTACTAGAATGGTGGGTGTTGATGTCCATAAAGGCGAACTCACTTTGGCACTCGTTAGTAGAGCATTGGTGAGGTTTGTTGCTGATAACAAAAATGCATTCGCGACCGCATGACAATGGCTAATGCATTGACTCATATCGTTTAAGCAACAGTCATCGTTAGTGTCGCAGTCACTTTGCATCATCGTTGATTGATGCATACTACTCGACTGCATGTCTGACATGGCCATTTCATTAGACATAGCAAAACTTGGAACAAGTAATTGTCCAAGTAGTGAAATTATCATTGCTATGTTTAACAGCGTATTTCGCATTATGTCGGCCATATGATGAGTACGATTCAACATTAACAATTTAATTAGAGTGATAATCAGAGCTGAATCACATTTTAAGGGTTAGCCATAGTTGAATGCCCCAACCTTGCATGTGTTATGGCAGAGCAATACCATTGTTATAATAAACCTTAGTAATAAACCTTAGTAATAAACCTTAGTCATAAACCTTAGTAATATAAAACCTTAGCATTTAATGCTGGGTAAGCATTTCCATTGGGTTGAATATTGAGGTGTGAGTAAATCACGGCGCATGGCCCATTTTTGTTCTATTCCTTGTGCTGCCAGAAACACTGTATCGCGGCCATATCGTTGGTTGATGCCGTCAAGCGTATCCATCAAGGCATAATTGACCTTAGCGGTATTAAATAAATCAAATTGAAAATGTTTCTCGCTGGCTAAATCAACCAGGCCTACACCAATTTTGTAATAACGAACACCATTGCTAAATAATCTCGGGGCGGCGTCTGTCATGGCTTTGGTGAGTTCAATGGTGCAATTGGTTGGACACGGAAAATGGACAATAACTTTATAACTCACAGGCCGCTCGTCGTGGGGCGAATTACTGGCAAATAACAACATGGTTTTGCAATGTGAGCCTTGTTGACGAGCTTTACTTGCTGCGATGCCAACATGTTTACTCAATGCCTGTAATAGCGATTCAAAATCGCAAATACGTTCACCCACACTACGAGTGGAAAAAATTTGTTTTTTATCTGCCCTAGCCTCATCCCATTGTTTACACACTTCGCCGTTAAGTTCTCGCACGGTGCGTTCAATTTGAATACTAAATTGTTTTCTGGCTAGACTCGGTGGCATAGAGGCGAGATCGTATGCGCTGCGAATATTCATCAATTCAAGCTTTTTACTGATGCGCCTGCCAATCCCCCACACCTCTTTAACGGCAAGCTGGCGTAAAATGTCATTACGTTGCTGCGCAGTGTCGATAACGCACACACCTTGGTATCCCGGTATTTTTTTAGCGGCGTGATTGGCTATTTTAGCTAAGGTTAACGTTTGGCCCATGCCCACACAAACAGCCAGGCGGGCTTCTTTCCAAACGGCACGGCGAATTAACTGACCTTGGCTATGCAGGCATTTGATTGCGGGATAACAATGTTTAAAAGACAGGAAGCTTTCATCGATGGAGTACACATGTTGCTCTGGTGCAAAACGACCAATTATTGCCATCATCTTTGCCGATAAATCGGCATACAATTCATAATTAGATGAACACACAATGACATTGCGCTGGGCACATAATGCTTTAGCTTGAAAGTAAGGCAAAAACTTCTCAATACCCGCCTCTTTTGCTTGCCGATTAGCCGCGACAATACAGCCATCGTTATTGCTCAGTACAATAATCGGTCTGCCGCGCCAGTCAGGACGAAAAACCTGTTCTGCACTGCAATAAAAAGCATTGGCATCGACTAAGGCAAACATTGTTACCTAACCTTTTTTGCTGATAAGCAGTGGGCTTTGACGATGACAACGAATTGAGCGAATAACCACACCTTCAATACTAAAGTCATCATAGTCGCAGATGGTCACAGGTAAATGTTGCTCATTAGACGACATCAGCATTCGCCGATGCATGTCGAGAATTTTACACACAAACTCACCATTAAAATTAGCCACTATCACGTCGCCATTTCTAGCCGTTTCATGGCGGTCGACAATCAATAAGTCACCATCATATATTCCCACACCTTGCATCGACTCACCTTGGGCTAAGCCAATAAAAGTAGAACTTGGATGCTGGATTAATATCTCATCAAGGCTGAGGCCTAACTGAAGATACTCAGCGGCAGGAGATTCAAAACCGGTAATGCCGGCGCTGGCTGCAATGGGAATAACGCGCATATGACAACCTCTAATATGATATGTACTGTATAAATACAAACCGTATAAATAAACAGCACACAAATAAGCACTGTATAAACATATACTGTATAAAAACACAGTATATATTAGCGTTAAATTTTGTCAGCGCAAGTTTATTTGCTTTAAATCACGACAAGCGGCGGTTATGTTCAATCGTTAACGCCGTTTTTATTGCCTCTGCACAACAACATCGGTCCATAACTAATGCTTCTTCAATGTAGCAAAGCGTCAATACATCAAAGTGATAGCTTCATTATTGATGAAATAATATGTCCAAGGTCAAAATATAATCAATGAGCTTGGTCTACACTGATAACAGGATCAAAAATCAAGCTAACCTATTTATTAAACAAACGAATAGACTTATTTCATATTGGCTCGGGGGTCTAGTATGACACTCGCAACATTCCATATCGACATGCACGATGATAACTGCTTACTGAACCTTGCTGGTGATTGGCAATTAGGCCAAGCACCGCTAGGCGCAGATATTTGTGCTGAGCTGCCATCTAATTGCCAATCTGTCACTTTAATCACCACAGAGTTGTCTCATTGGGATTCAAGCCTCGCCATTGCCTTATTACAATTATCTCGCTGGTGTGAGCAACATAAACTATCACTAGACACTCAACAAACACCTCAAGGGTTGCAGCAACTACTGCTGCTCGCTACCGATGTTGCGGTTTATCAACCAACTAATGAAGGTGCCCTAGGCGGGCTATGGCCGACCTTACGTCGAGGATTGATTAACCAAGGCTTACAAGTACACGATGGATTAGTATTTGTCGGTAACTGCACTTTGGCACTCGGGCGTTGGTTGGTTGGCAGAGCGAGAACTCGCCGAAGTGATATCGTTTTTTTTATCGAACAAGCTGGGCCTAAAGGGCTTGCTATTGTCACCTTAATTAGTCTGCTAGTGGGAATGATTTTGGCTTATTTAGGCTCGGTACAGCTGCGTCAATTAGGCGCCCAGGTATATGTGGCTAATTTAGTGGCTATCGGAATGGTGCGTGAAATGGGTGCCTTAATGACAGGCGTTATTATGGCTGGCCGAACTGGAGCCGCTTATGCTGCGCAATTAGGCACCATGCAAGTTAATGAAGAAATTGATGCGCTGCGAGTGATGGGCATTCCCACTATGGAGTTTCTGGTTTTACCGCGGTTATTAGCATTAATTTTTATTATGCCGCTAATGTGTATTTATTCGGATGTAATAGGCATGATTGGCGGTGCGTTAGTTGCTAACGGCATGGGCGTGAGTTATACCCAATATATTTTGCAAACCCAGGTTGCGATTGATTGGGTAGATATTTCCACTGGTTTAATAAAGAGTTTAATTTTTGGGTTTTTAATTGCGATTGCGGGTTGTCAGGCAGGACTGCTTTGCGGACGTGACTCGAATGCCGTTGGTTTAGCGACGACCCACGCTGTGGTTAAGGCCATTGTTTTTTTGGTTGTCTCCGATGCGGCGCTTAATATCTTATACGATAAATTAGGGATCTAACCATGGTTGATGATGCCTTTATCAGTGTACGTAATCTATCAGTCGGCTACGGCAGTACCGAGGTGCAAAAAAAACTCAACTTCGACATTAACAAGAATGATATCTTTTTTGTCATTGGCGGCAGTGGTTGTGGCAAAACAACCTTGCTCAAATCGATGGTGGGATTACTCACGCCACTACAAGGCGAAGTACTCTATCAAGGCAAAAACTTTTATGAAGCAGATGAACCCGCGCAGGTAGCAATGCTCAAAAACTGGGGGATTACCTTCCAAACAGGCGCATTGTTTTCGAGCATGTCGCTTGGCGAAAATGTGGCTTTACCCCTGCAGCTCTATACCGACCTTTCGGAGCGACAAATTGCAGAAGCCGTTGCCTATAAGCTAGCATTAGTTGGCTTAGCGGGCTTCGAGAAGTTTTACCCTGCCGAGTTAAGTGGCGGTATGCACAAACGCGCAGGATTAGCGCGGGCGCTGGCATTAGACCCTCAATTGTTATTTTTTGATGAACCCTCTGCGGGTTTAGACCCTATTAGCTCGATGCGTTTAGATCAATTGATCGTGCAAATATGCCAGGCGCTAGACTCTACCGTGATCATCGTGTCCCACGAGCTGCCCAGCATATTGTCAATCGGCACTCGCTGTGTGTTTTTGGATAATGAAACCAATACTATGCTCGATTGTGGTGACCCACGAGAATTAAAAATACACAGTAGCCAGCCAAGGGTTCGCCAATTTCTCAATCGTACCGAAAAATCGGAGATATCATGAGTAAAAGCCAACGACTTCCGCTCGCGATTGGTGCCTTTATTTTTGGCGCTATTATCTTAGTGTTTATTGCATTACTGTTCTTTTCTGGGGGGCGTATATTTGCAGAGAAAGCCCCGGTAGTGATGTTTTTCAACAGTTCAGTGCAAGGGTTACAGGTAGGCGCACCGGTAAAATTAAAAGGGGTCATAATAGGTGAAATAAGCGATATCAGTATCGATTTCCCTAACGACAGTAGCCAGGGTGTCACGGCTGCAGTTCATGCCGACTTATTGTTGAAACGTATCAATATTAAGGGGATCCAAGTAGGTGAAGAGTTTTTTTCACACGCCATCGATAACGGCTTACGCGCCCAGCTAAATTATCTGAGTTTACTCACCGGACTGCTATATGTTGAACTGGATTTCTTTCCCGACACCTCGCCGTTATTCCATGGCGAAAAAGACCAATTATTAGAATTGCCGACCATCGCGACTGATTTCGAATCGTTGTCGAAAGACCTGCAATCGTTAAACTTAAAAAGTTTAGTCAACAATGTCGACAATTTAGCCCAGCAGCTCAGTGACATTGCTGCCAGCGGAAAAATACAGCAAGCATTGGATAATTTTGATAATGCAGCCAAAGCCGTTAACAACACCGCGATTAACTTGGACAACACTCAAGCAGCGTTAGGTAAAAATGGGCTTGAAGTACTGTTCAAACTCGATAATTTACTGGTGCAATTAAATAATGATGAACCCAAGCTCGTTGAGTCGCTGAACCATAGTTTAACTGAATTACGCAATACACTATTAAGCATGAATCAGCTTGCAAACCAAGCAGGTAACACACTCGACCAAAACTCGCCCTTGTTGATAGAACTCACCAATACCTTGGAAGAAATCCGCCGCACGGCTCGATCATTACGTAGCTTGAGTGAAACCTTAGATGAACAACCTGAGGCCATCATACGCGGTAAAAAAGCTCTACCTTTAGGAGAATAATGTCATGGGGAAATATGGAGTTTGGACCATTAACTGGGGGATCGGTTTACTGCTATTGAGTTTAGTGAGTGGCTGCCAAAGCTCTCCCGAAAAACAGTACTTTGTGTTAACTGCAATACCCAACCAAATAGTGTCGGGCAGTACTGCGTTAGAGTATGACATTGGTATAGGGCCAATTGACGTCGCCGAATACTTACATTTTACACAGCTGATGTATCAACTTGACGACGGTAACCTGCAACGATTTGCCAATAGTTATTGGGCTGAACCGCTTGAACAAGGAATCAGCCGGGTCATGAGTATCAATCTCAGCCAAAGCGATAACCGTCGTAATCTGGTGTTATTTCCTTGGCGAGCAAACAACACTCCCCAGTACAGCATTAAAATCAAGGTTACTTCCCTCAACCGAGATGGCAATAACGCCAGACTCAATGCCAACTGGGAGCTAACAAACAATCCATTAAACCAAACATTGGCAAAACAAAATTTTATCGCGGTCACTAATGCAGGTTCGACGGCAGCGGAGTTGGTCAGCGCGTACAGCAACTTATTGGCTCAGTTGGCAAAGGAAATTGATAAATCATTACCACAACATTCAGATTAAACACTCCAGCCTACTGTCAGCATTCTCGCGTCAGAGTTGTCGCGTCAGCAATGTTGTGTAAGCTTTGTTGTATGAGCGGTGGTGTGAGCGGTGGAGTAAATCATAAACCTAACTATTAAGCTGTTTTACAGCGTATTGAGTAAACAAACTCAAACAATAACGCTATCTATAGCACTACTTGTAGCACTATCAATACTGATGCCAATCCCAAGAAAAATAGCAACCCAACATAGTTAGGTGGCTTAACACTGGCAGCGTTAATATTACAAAGCCTAACTCACTTTTATCCCAAGTTTAGGTTAATTATGCTGATGATAATCAACTGCTCTTATCTCTGCCTCTCAAATAAACAATACAGCCAATAAACATCAAACCAGCACATATTCAGCCACGCATTTCATTGCTTAACTCAGCGTTAGTTAAATTTGCTAACAATTCGAACATTGACATTTTTTGTCAGTCTTTCAATATGGCTAGGCAAATAATTCTGTAAAAATAGACCAAGGAACACGATAACAATGAATAAATCCTTAATTGCGATTGGATTAACCACAGCACTATTAAGTGGTTGCGGCGTATCTGATACAAATAACACTAAGCTTGCAGCCGTGACCTCACCGGCCCCCGCTAAAGCAGAGTTAGGTACTTTTGGTGTGGATTTAGCTGCACGAAATGAAGCCGTTAAACCTGGCGATGACTTTTTTATGTATTCAAGTGGCACTTGGTACGACAACTTTGTCATGCCTGCCGACAAAACTCGTTATGGCGCATTTAATGCCTTAGCTGAGCGCAGTGAAAATCAAGTGAAAGCAATTATCGACGATATTGCCAGCCGCAGTGACTTAACTGCCGAAGAACAATTAATTGCTGATTTTTATCATGCCTATATGGATACCGACACCATTAATAAACTAGGTATCACACCAATTAAAGCCACCTTAGATCAAATTGCTGCGATTAGCTCAACTCAAGATTTAACCAAAGTATTCGGTGAAGCATGGCTTACTGGTACATCGTCCCCTATTTGGGGTGGCATGTGGTTTAACCGTATAGATCCCAATCAATATGAAATGACCATCGGTGCTGGTGGTTTAGGCCTGCCCGATCGCTCGTATTACCTCGAAGACAGTGAGCGTTTCGTTAAAATTCGTAAAGCTTATGTTGAGCATATCGCTGCAATGCTGGCTTTTGCTGGTATAAATGACGGTGCAAAACGTGCCGAGGCAATTCTTGCCCTTGAAACAAAAATAGCACAGGCACAATGGCCTAGAGAAAAACGCCGTGACCGTGATTTAACCTTAAACCAACTCAAACGTGAAGAATTGGTTAAGCAATATCCTGGATTTGATTGGGATATCTATTTCGCACAGAGTGGTTACCAAGTACCACAACTCAACATATCTGAACCTGAACCGGTTAAGGCTATGATTGGCTTAATTAACCAACAACCGCTCACTGTGTGGCAAGACTATTTAACATTCCACACCATTAGTAATAATGCAGGGTTATTGTCTGAAGACATTTTTAATACCAATTTTGCTTTTTTTGGCAAAGAACTCACTGGGCAAGAGCAACCTCGTCCGCGCTGGAAACGTGCAGTTGAAGAAATGTCTGGCACTCAGTCTCTAGGTTTCGCTATTGGTAAAGTCTATGTGTCGCGTTATTTCCCTGAGTCGTCTAAACAAAAAATGGCCGAGTTAGTTAAGAACCTGCGCACAGCATTAGGCCAACGCATTGATGGTTTAGATTGGATGGGCGACGAAACTAAAGTGAATGCCCATGCTAAGTTAGCGGCATTTAACCCTAAAATTGGTTACCCCGATGTGTGGCAACAGTTTGATGGCTTAACCCTCACTAAAAATGATTTAATGGGTGATATTAAGAATCTGCGCAAATATTTCCAAGCCGATAGCGTAGCGAAAGAACTGGAAAAAACGGATCGTAATCGTTGGGGTATGACACCGCAAACGGTCAATGCCTATTACAACAGCTCGTTTAATGAAATTGTGTTCCCTGCGGCAATTTTACAACCGCCATTTTTCGATCCAAACGCAGATGCAGCAGTTAACTATGGCAGTATCGGTGCCGTAATTGGTCACGAAATGGGCCATGGTTTTGATGATCAAGGTTCTAAATCAGACGCCAATGGCGTTCAGCGTAACTGGTGGACAGATGAAGATCGAGCCGCTTTTGATGCTAAAGCCGATAAGCTCGCTGCGCAATACAACCAATATGAACCAATCCCTGAAAACTTTGTTAACGGACGTAACAGTCTCGGAGAAAACATTGGCGATGTAGGCGGTTTATCAATGGCATACCATGCTTACAAATTAAGCTTGAATGGTAAAGAAGCCCCGGTGATAGATGGCGTTACTGGCGATCAACGTTTCTTTTTAGCTTGGGCTCAAGTGTGGAAAGAAAAACGTACCGAGCAAAGTATGCTAACTCAGTTACGTGCCGGCACTCATGCACCAGGTCGTTACCGTGCCCTCGCCCCGCGTAACCACGATGCTTGGTATAAAGCCTTTGATGTTAAACCAGGTGATAAGTTGTACTTGCCTGAAGATCAGCGCGTACGTATTTGGTAATTTAGTGCGTAAATAGCTGCAATAACGAGCCGCGATTGCAACAAGCATCCGCCACAAAAATGCCCGTCAGTTAACTGACGGGCATTTTTGTATCACTATCTATGCCAATTCCTAAAATAATATCAGCAAGCTTATGGTTAATAGCAGAGGCGAGTAAAGACCTAGACAAACATTCGGATTAATTAATCAGTTACTGGTAATATCGTTTGAACACTTTTCAAGTCGGTTAACAATTTTCTCTTGATAAGCTTTTACCGTAGAGAAACTGTGTATTTGCATAAATAAGTCCGAAGCAGTTTCTTTAGATGCATCCGTTAAATTAACCCCTTTATACAGTGCTGGTTAACTCGTCCAGGATGAACTTAACAGGACGCTGGGAGGATTAAAGTTGTTTCGTTTAGTTTATTTAATGTACTTGCTATAAGTATTTATTTTAATGAGTAACCTGTCAGCAAGAAAGTGATTGGCTTCACCAAGTTGTTTCAAAATATAGTATGCCTCATCTCTATATTTTAATATTTTGTCAGTATCCCAATGCTTTGGCGGTGGTTGTAGATTTGTAATCCTGTCACATAATTTTACCATCCAAATTTCAATGGGTTGTTCTTTAATCCTACGAATACTGTCTTCCATTTTTTCCTTTTTTGAAGACAGCTCCTCATTCTTACTTAGCGCTAGAACCCCGCTTGCCACGTCTGTACCAAATTCATGTTCAATATCTTTAAATGTGGTTTTTGTATCCTCAATGGAATCATGAAGCAAAGCACAAACAATGAATAAATTAGGTTGTTTAATATTTTGAGTTGCAGCAATAGCCGCCGTTGCTTCCATGCAAACTAAGCCTAAATGATTAATATAGGGTATTTCACTGCCAGGTATCGTTTGCCCCATATGAATGGCTGAAGCAAAATTCCATGCCTTTAAATACGCATCTTGATCCCAAATATTCATTTTTCATCCTTTATAGTGCAGAACGCTAACGCTGTGCAAAATTGCAACATCTAGCTAGTTTAAACTTAACTTAATAATAAATCACCCAACATAGCTGCTTTGATAATTCATATGTGTTTTGTTCGAATCCACGTTTTCTTGTTTTTTGATACTCGTTCTATTTTTTTTGCTTTTATTAATGCATTCAATGCTTTTGTGAAATCGGATTTTGACTGGTTAAGTTTCTTTCTGACGTTCTCTGTTGTTTGCTCTATTTTGAAATGTTCATAAATTTTTTGTTCAAGACTTTGTGGTGACTTATTTTTCTTTGGCTCAACAACCGGAGGTATAGATAGAACCTGTTTCTTTGATTCAAGGGCAATATTATGTCTCACGTTGAGGAGCTTGCACTGAAAAGAAAACGCGGTAACCAAAGCATTATCTTGTGAATAAAGGACAAAGTGGCAGCCAACTCGTTGCTGTTCAGTTAAAGATGCAATAATTCCAACCAACTTGCCTATAATGTAAAAGTCAGCTTGATTAGAACCCGTGGGATAGTTTGAATTGCATATGAATAGCTTTCTCTCACAAATTTCTTTAACCGCATCATTCTTGGAGAAAACTAACACTTTATCAGTAATCGACACACTTACGGCTTCTACTTCCTTGAGACCAATATTTTCTGCATCTATAAATATAAATTTCAAACAATAATCCTTTTTTGTTTAAATATATGTCATCAGCGTATTCTGCATGACAACTGGCTGCATCAAGCATCATACTTTGTGCTAAGTTGCGGGGCGGCTGGGTGATCCAAGAGGGAACAGCCGTTGGTTTCCTTTTAAATGATTAATCATGACACCCATTTTTATGATAGAGACGAGTAAAGACCTAGACAGACATTCGGATTGATTAATCAGTTACTGGTAATATCGTTTGAACACTTTTCAAGTCGGTTAACAATTTTCTCTTGATAAGCTTTTACCGTAGAGAAACTGTGTATTTTCATAAATAAGTCCGAAGCAGTTTCTTTAGATGCATCCGTTAAATTAACCCCTTTATACAGTGCTGGTACCGTATTGTGTTTCATGGAATTATCTGCAAATATTAAATTTAATTTGACTACACGGGCCAACTCTTCTTGATAGAGAAAAAATTGCCTTAAATGTGTATTTTCTATTTTGGCAGTTTTGGATCTGTCTATTGTTAATATTTCGTCAATTAGGCGGTTTAATCTACTACGAAACTCAATCGCTTCATCCATAACCTCAAGCCATTTTATTTCAGTATTTGATAACAAAGCCAAAAAATACAATGTACGTGCTTTGTTATAATTAATAAATCCTGGCCACATAACATCTTCACTAGAAATATTAAGTGCTCTATCAAACTGGTCACATGCAGATTTTAAATACATGGTCACATCTTCTATAATTGACGGAGATATAGAGCCAATACCTTTCTGTACCACGCTAAGGCCGTTAAGTGAGAGAATATCGATATCCCCCATATTCAGGGACTCTCTAAGCAAGTGCATGCCCTTTTTGTTGTAATATAAACCAAGGTAATTGTGATAAATCGTTTTTGTGACAGGATTTCGAAGTATAGGACCACGAACATGGAGAAGATCTGCATGGATATTAAAATTACCATCAGCAACAAAATTCTGATATGAAACAACAGCTTTAAATAACTTTATTGTTTCAGTTATTTGAATTGAATTTCCCTTGCTTACCGAATGCAGTATGTCTCGTTGCCTATCTACCTCTGTTAATATCTTGTCCATGCGTTTTTTATAGAGTTTTTTATCCGTATCAGAAGCATTAAAAACAGCAGGAAATAAAACGATAAGATCAATCATATACTGTAACGTATCGGCAAAAAGTACGGCAGTACCGGATTCTTTTTTCAACTTATACTCAACTGAATCAAATAGTTCTTTGTCTAGTGTTTTTTCGTCTTTAGACTTAAATTGATTGATTAACTCAGGAAGAGAAGTTACATAGTGCTCATTATCAAGAATGTTACCTTCCATTTTGCTTATATTGTTCACACTATCGATTGATGTATACGTCCTGACAGCTATAAATAGAGCTAATAGTGCAATGCAGAAGCCAACTGTCGATATTGTAAAACTCAGTAAATCTTTGCCCTCTTTAAGATAATATACCCAAACTGCAATACAAGAAGAAAACATGACGAGTATAAAAATTGTGAAATATATTATTTTTGATGTACGCATTTATCTTCCTAATATTATTAATATTTGTACGTATATATTGAACTAAAACCTAAAAAAACAGAACGCGTTAGCGCGTCAATCCAAGAAGCCTTTATTTATAAAATATCGTTCATCACACCAATATCCTTGAGGATAAATTGTACCCAATAATAGCATTTTAACTTTTCATTGAACCATGGCCATGTACCATCTTGTAGTAGCTAAATCATTTGAATAATTTGAACGCCGTACTGTCTTACATTCAAAATCAACCAAAACAGGCTTTAAAATCAGAGTTAAGGTCATCTATTTTTAATTAAAACCAACTCATTTTTGGACAAAAGTGCGTTACAGCTAATGCTTTATAGTTCATTATCACATTACGATAAGTGCAATGGTAAACACTAGGAAAGACATTTGTGGTCGACCGCTAATTAGATGACCAAATGAACAATGCCACTTAAGTCATCGACATAGAGTTATTTCGGACTTAAGCATATCAATTGTATGATTCTGAATCAGCAATAATTATAGCCATGTTAATTCCCCCTCCTCACGATGAGTTTTTTGCGCTTTATTTAGCAAATATATCAACCCATAAAAATAATTGAGTCGACTAAATTCAAATCTAAAAGGTTAAGGCTAAGAGGCCAAATCTATTAAAGTAAGTCATTCACACTTAACTAGCCATAAAATTGCCGTGAAACCCAAGCGGTAAATGGTAAGGTAACCAGGCTCTGGCTAATGGCCCTGCAGCTAAGTCATTCGCCGCAAAAATATTCAAGCAAGTACGTTTGCTCGGCACATGCAATGCAGTACCCATTAAGTAGCCGTTGCCCTCAACGCCTTTAGGGCAAACACTAACATGCTCTTCAACCAGGTAATCATCACCAAAATGATAATGCTGCGTAGCACCGGTATCAATATGCAAAGACGATAAGGTATCGCTCCATAAGCTGCTAGATTTAGCTGATAAGTGATACAAATACTGATTTTTAAGCCCCACAAGATGGTCGCATACCCGCGGAAACTCACTGTTATCGCCCACGGTTTGCATATCATAAGTGCCATCAATATATAAACTAAACAGGGCTGTTTGCGCCTTGACACTTGCCTGCGACATCTTACCTTGCATCACATTGGCCAACTTATGCAGCACATCAACATTAGGGTACAGGCTGGCGTCAAAGTGAATGGTGCCATTGGCTTCTTCCCACGCATTACCATAATGAAACGCAAAACCTGCGGGTAACTCAAAGCGTTTAGTCACTTTAAGTGACTGCTTATTTATCACAAATACACTCATTGGAATATCGCTATTATATTGAGTATGGGCAAAATTGCCTTCAATCACCTTATCAACAAACAATGACGGTAAAATGATCAACACACTTTTGTCTGTAATCAAAAAGTCATGCAACATACCGCCACGGTATTGGCTATTAATTAGACCCACATTTTTAACTTTGCCATTAGCCGCTAATTGATAAATCACCACCTGACCTGATGGATGTAAACCAAAATTCCAAATATCCCCATTAGGGTCAACTTTAGGATGTGCCGAAAAAGGCAGTCCTTGTAAACTGTTGTCATATTTAGACCCTGCGCCTAAATTAACCTGTTGAGTAAACTGCATGGTATCCCGGTCAATTTGGGTAGGAGATCCCGCCTCCCACAGCGCCCAAAGATCATCTCCCACCGCAATAATATTAGTATTAGCGGTATTAACCGTATCAGCGCTGGTCACAGGCAAAGCATGGGCAATTTTAGTATCAGGGCCTGAATAAACAAACTGCTGCGCCTGTTGCTCTTTAGCAAACTTAGGCGTGTTAATAAATTGGCCACGGTGGACTATTTTTTGGTCGCTAATCTCAAAACGCTGCAACATACCATCGCCTTCAAAAGCATGTAGATAACGAATATCGCCACGCTCATATTTGCCAGGGCCGTTACGATAAAAAACACCTTGTAAATCGGCAGGAATACGCCCTTCAATCGTCAGCGGTTGTGGCTCAAAGTTAGCGTCAACATTGGCAAAACCAATTAACTCAGGGTGCTGTGCCAGCGCCTGATTAAATTGCTGCTTAATATTAACCACAGTAGGAGCAGAAGATGCCAACGCATTCACTGCACCGGGCAACATGCTTGATGCGCCTATTATTCCCATGCCTTTTAAAAACTGTCTGCGTTGCATGCTCACCTCCAAAATTGTCACCTTTAAAATTGTCATCTCTAGAATTGCCATCTCCCAAATGAGTGGCTTAATAAATGATTTGTGTGTGGTTAATCTGGGTTGATGCGTCTTCAGTGACTGTGAAAGCAGCATCCGTATAAGCAACCGGACCATAATTAGGTTTAGCCTTGTTAGAAAAACCATACCCTTCAGACGGCAAACCAAATAAATTGGTGTCTAACGTGCCGTTATTATTCTCGTCCTGAAAAAAGCGCACCGCATACTCACCTGCGGGAACATCGGTAAAAGACACAAAATTAAGCCCCGCTTCAGCCTGAATGTAAGTCGCTGTTAGCGCATTGCCATTTAAGTAATTATCTTCACCATTAAACAGCTGCACATAAATCTTACTTTGCTGGGCATTGACCCCTGTAATCTCAAGCTTAATATCCGCAGCAAAAGTGGATGAATTAACCCACATTGATACAAACAGCAATGAAACGGCTAATAACGATGATTTACTCATATTGCTACTGTTAGTCTGAGTGAATTGAGTCGCGGCATTATGTGTCAATGTGCCAGTCAGTTTAGTCGTTAATCTAGTCATTTTTATGTTCCTATCGTCTGTGATAAAGGGGTTATCTTAATTGGCAGTTCGCATCGACATAAGCCGAGCCAATCTCGCCATTGCTTCGTGTTGAAAAGACGATAGAATGGAGCGATAAAAAATTAAAGTCGCTTTTCGTAAAGTGACCCAAAAACTTCGTAAAATGTAACTAAAAAGGAATGTGTACCTTTGACGAATCGTGAAATACCCTCAAATAATCAACAACTAAAATCTGAACCCACTAAAAACAAATTACTGCGCCAACTGCTTATTGTGGTGTTTATTGGATTATTTATTGGCTTTATGCGCCCCTTCGGCATGGATCAATTCACCCTATTATTGTCGATGAGTTACTGGGTGTTTACCTGTATTTGTGGCTATTTAATTTATATGCCACTGATCAATTTAGGCCATAAATACTTAGCAAAAAGCATCACTACGCTCTGGCAACGGGTAGCAATATCATCACTATTAGCCAGCCTAATAATGAGCCTAATTGTGCCTTTTATTGGCTGGCTATTTTTTGAACACACATTACATTTAGCTGATAATTTTCTACTCGCGCTGCCTAACACCCTGGTTATTGGCAGCATTATTACCTTTGTCAGCATTATTACCTTTGTCAGCATGTTACAAAATCATGTTAATCATCAAAAACAGCAACTTGAACAATCACAACACGTCATTGAGCAATCGCAAAAGGTCATTGAACAGCATCAACAAAACAATGATATAAATGCCCTTCAAATTGACCAGTTTATGGGGTTATTACCATTAGAAAAGCGCGGACAATTACTGTGTTTAGAAATGGATGACCACTATTTAAAAGTGCACACAGACCAAGGCCAACATATGCTATTAATGCGCTTAAAAGATGCCTTAATGCAGCTAGAAGGGTTTCCTGGTATACAAACACATCGATCCTGGTGGGTAGCTAATCAGGCAGTTGTGTCGGTCAATAAAGAAAACAGAAAAATGTCATTACTGCTAACCAATCACCTTGAAGTGCCAGTTTCCAGAACCTTTGTCGAGGCGGTCAAGGCTGCTAATATAATTTAGCCTTTAATCATGATATTCATAGTTAACCCTATGCAGGCATGGCTAGCGGGATGCTAGATATAGCGGAACATAATCTGCGTCAATACCCCCATCCCCAATGCCAGTACGAGCAACTTCAATTCTAATTTCTATTATTAAAAGTTAAATGCCAGGTAAAGATGAGAATTTGTAGGTTAATTTAGTTGTAAGCTTTCTTATCATCTACTGAGTGCTAGCAAGTTTTGGGGCAAAGACGTGTTTCAAGGTGGCCTAGTGAATGACCGTAAATTGCACAGAATTACTAAATCTCTACTACGTTCTGCCCCTGATAATGTTAAAATCTCCGCATCAGAATTACCGAGAAACTCAATGTTTATCCATCATGTTAACGGCATCGACTGGCTAGTGATCACAGCTTTTGAAGAACTGAAAACTATGTTTATCGAAGAAGCCGGTACGATACCCTCTTGCTTCTCTACCGCCAGCGAATTGAAACTGGTTGATCAAGCAAAGCGAACTTATAGATATTTGCCTACTCTCAGAGGCGTAATCACCGATATCGGCACATATCAAAGACAGGGTAACGAAGAAGATTTTTACCCACAGCTTGCCTGCTTAGTTGAGGGGCGTGGTCGGGTATTTATCTATCACGGAGGCTTTGTAGCGTTTGTGGATGACGAGCAAACCTTTATTACCCGAATAGACTGAAAATTATTCAGTAAGTTGAAATCAGTGAATTGGCATCCCTAGCAAGGAATGGGTCAAAAACGAACTAGCTTTCTTGTCTTGAAAAAGGCCAAATTCAACTTTTAACTTGAAGCCGTTAAAGAAATGCGCATTAGTATTTTCACTCCTTAATACAAGATGGGCCGAAGTGAGGCTACAAACGAAGTTCAACGCTGGATAAATCCCCATGGCGACTTTTCGCATCTAATATTTAAGTCAATTGGGAAAATGTTGCCGGGTGGCTGGGCTAATTCTTTTATAAAGAATAAAGAGGGAACAGCCGCTGGTTTCCTTTTGGTCTGGTGTGGGTGAAGCGCCACAACGTTAGTGGCCGCAGGCCATATTCCAAACTAACTTAGGCAATACATAACTCTGAGTGATAAACGGATAAACAATAATGCCTACAGCAACTAAAGCCGGATAAAGTACGGTATCGCAACTAAGATTATTCCCATAATCAGCAAAGTAGTCACGCTGGCAACAAAATAAGGAAACACGATTAATGCCATTCCTACACACAAGGGAACAATCGCCCTTTGGCGCTTACCATAAACAAAATACCCCATGCCTATAGCGCCAAATAACACACTCCACATGATCATTGATGCACTGCCCATCTGTGTTCCTCTTATCTAATCATCTTGCTATTTGAACCTTTAAATAAGGTTATAGCATGGTTATTGTTTTTCTATCACGTCTCTATGATAAATCCAGATCATCGTTGGTGACATTATTCAGGCTGTAGAGTTAAACAAGCTGCCCTCCCCAGTCCTTAATAACCAATCCTTAATCCTTGAACACTGAACACTGAACACTGAACACTGAACACTTAG